>NZ_JBHILS010000020.1:0-11608 GCF_042193385.1 Bartonella sp. TT119HLJHH
TTCTAAACGCCGTGGGCTGCCCAATTGCACCACGCTCTTTTCACCAGTTTTGGGGTCAATGCTGGTCTTTTTACCCCACCAACCCTTTTCCTGTAAAATCGGCATCAGATTTTTTTGAAAATCTTGAAAAGGAACTTGATGTTTTATGGCTTCTCCAACCGCTCGCTTAAAATCATCCAAAATATCATAGCCTAGCGATTTTGCCACCGTAAAGGAAAAGGCATGTTCTTCTGGTGCTATATCACGCCAATCAAAGCTTGGAACAAGTGCCTTGGCTTCAAAATAACGGGTGACCTCTTTAGGGGCGGTTTTAAAAAGTTCCTCATCCATGATACCCAAGCCCACGTGCAATCATTTGTACTTTTGCCAAGCGCGCTGCTAATGCGTGATGATCCATCTCACCTAGCAATTCATCTAAGCCTTTTAGGATATCCTCATAACTTTTTGCTTCTCTCACAAGCTTTTTAAAAGGCTCTAAAAGGGGTTCTAAGTCCTCTTCCCAGTCGCTTAAAGCTTCTTGTGAAAGCCGGTCCAATTCGTCGTGATGTTTCCCACCCTTCTCTTTTGCACCCTTGCTCTCTCTTGTCACAGAAACATCAAAAACACCTCCACAATCAGCACAAACATGAGCCTTTTCTCCCCTCTCATCATCAAGCGCATTATCAGGAGCCTTTAAAATATCCTCTTCCTTTTTTGGTTGCGAAAAACCAATCTTATTGCGCACTTCTTGCGCCCCAACACGCAAACCTAAGGGCACAAGTTTTTCCAGCGCATCACTAATCGCTTTAATGTCTTCATTTTCCGAAATCGGCCAATAGACAAGGGGGTAGCGCTCTTGGCGCCCAAAATTAATCTCAACAAAGGGCACAATTAAATCACGATTAGCCGTTAAAGCTAATTGGCGTGCATCAGCTCTGGCAATATCATGACGCACATTTTCATGAATGCGTGCTTGCGAAAAGGACGAACCATCATCCGTCGTCATGGTTTGTCCCAACACACCTTTAGAAATTTGTCGATCTAAATATTCCGCCTTAGAAGCAAACACCGCATTGCCACTGCCCCCTGCCGCTTCAATAAATTCAATCTCCATCTCTTTGGGAATAATCGCTGCCGCATCACTGGATAAATCACGCACCGCTTGAATAAGAACCCGTCGTTCCTCATGAGAAGAACTCGCTCCATATTTGCCCACACGCAAAGGCATGCCATAAACTTCTAAGAAAGCCATCCAATCTTTTAAGGTATAAGATTTAAACAAAAAAGCCCAAGCTGCAAGCCGTGCAAGCCCCGTGCGGATAGGCAACCCACTTTTTAACTTGGGTCTGTGAATAGAAAATTTATAAGCAGGCAGTTCAATACCATAGTGAGACCCCTCTTCTTTTAAACGTAAATGAAAACCATCCCGCCGGTCCAATTGAAAAAACCGCTGGTCCCGCCATTTCCAAGCAACCGGCCACCATTCCTTGGCACTCTTGTCCCACAAAGTTTCAACAACCGCATAACCTTTTCCCAAAGCATCTAACAAATCCGTCACATAATCATCAACAAAGGTAGGTGCACTAATCACTTCTCGAACAGCATCCGCAATCTTTTTGTCCTGTGCACTGTTGCTTGCGGCAATCACTCCAGGCTCCACCCCTGTGAGAGCATTTTTACGCATGCCAAGCACAGCACGATAATGCAAATCACGCTCTTCCATATCATCGGCAAGTTGAAAAAACTGCTCTGGATGCCCCTGTGCTGCCTGTTGCAAAATATCAGCAAGTTGCGCAGGGGTGAGACCACTGACAATGGTTTGTGACCACACATCACGAATACCATTAACGGTAGGGCTTGCGACTTCCCTCTCCAACCCTTTGATATTAAGCGCCCTACCCCACTGATCTAAAAGTTTTACCATCTCATCATCCCATCAATAAATCTTTGATCGCATTGTTGAAAAAAAAGGCGTTGAAAAGAGCGAGCTTTCATCAAAACGATAAGCCTCTCTCACAGGGGTATAATCATAAATTTCAGGAGTTTGGCGGCTGGCAAAATAAGCCAAAGCGCAAGCAATCGCGCTATCACCATGGCGCATAAAACCGTCACTGCCTTTAAAACGATGATTGTCTGGAATTTTCACAATGCCATTGACATAAGCAAGCGCTTGATGATCGGCAACAATGTCACTATCGCGCGGCAAAACAATCGTCCCATCCCCAAAAGCTTCTAAATAAGCCGGCATTTCCTTGCCATACCAACTTTGCGACAATTGCACTTCCTTCACACAAGCCCCATAACGTTGCGCCGCTTTTTCGGCTAAATAAGCCCCATTGCCCCGCGCATCTAACGCGCCGCCCATCAAACGCGGCAAACCATTCACCCCATAAAATAAAATCTCTCTTTGTTGATCAAACGGCGTATTGCGCAATTCCACCATAAACCGGACACGGCGCACCAAATCTTGTCCCACCTCCATCACCACAATCGATGTCGCATCGCCCGATCTGGCAAAATCAACACCAAAAACATGTTGGCGCCGCCGGTCAAGCCCAATATGAAGAGGTTTTATATGTTTCTCACACCAAGCAAAAGCAGCAACACTTCGTTGATGTTCCGATTGATTTTTAAAATCATCCACACAAGCAAAACGCAACACCGCAATGTCAAGCGCGCAACAATTTTCAATCTGTAAGCGTGTTAAAGCCGCCCCTTCTTGATCAGCTGGTATGGCATCTAATTCTTGGCGCATCGCAGCCAAACGCACCCCATAAGACGCACGAATTTGCTCTTCCCATTGTTGCTCAGATGCTAAACTCCACACCTCCCCCTTCATGGCACAAACCCGTTTAAACAAGCCATTTTTAACAGCAACACCAAAGGGGTAACAATGCACCGAAAAAGGAACCTTACCTGCTTTCGCCTCACGGATCAGTTCATTGAAAGGATTGAGCACACCATTATGGGTGGAGATCACACGGATTTTTCCTCCCCAAATGAGCAAAGCATTGACAGCATCCAAAACAGCGCGCACATCTTGATGAAACGCCGCCTCGTCAATCACCACAATGCCCTGTAGTCCGCGAATATTTTCAGGGCGGCTCGAAAGCGCCTCAATCCGAAACCCCGAAGCAAAACGCACCCGATAAGCAGAGATATATTTTGTTGAACCATCCGCCCTTTGATCAGAGAATAAAAATTCCTCAACATCCCCACTATGGCTCGTAATTGCCGAAGCAAAATTGCTCACATAGCCAATAAATTCCCGCCCCTTGTCTTTGGTGTCACCAATATAAAAAACATTATCGCCCCTCGCTTCACGTGCCGCCGCCGCAATCAGTGTATCATCCAAAGCTTCTGCAAAAGTAATGCCGGTCCGCCGCCCCTTTTCCACCAATTTTAATGGGGACTTATCTTCAATCCATGCCCGTTGATGTGCCATCAAAACGCCTTCCGCTAAGGGATCACTCTCTTTGGGAAAAGTACTTTTCCGCCAAATATCAAAACCACCTTGATGATCAAAGACATGACTTTTTGAAAAGGGCTGTTCAGCCATGTTTTACCCCCAACACCTGCGCACGAATAGCTCGCGCTGTTTCTTCTGAGAGCCCCGCCGCCGCTGCTGCTGCGTCAACCGCTTTGCTTGCTTTGCTGGTAAAATCTTTTTCCAACTTTTGCCGCCTCGTGGTCGACAAATGTTCAGCCGCCAACACGCCTTTAAGCGCATTGGCCAATTCTTGTGCTGCCTTTGGCGAAAGGTTTTTCCCACTGCTCAACGTGGAAAAAATCAACTCCTTAATCGCTGCCGCCGTCAAAAGAGTGATATTATCAGAAGCTTTAGCATCAAAGCGCTGCGAGAGGCTTGCTGCAATTTCTCTTGTCTGTTCTAGGCGCCGTGACATCACGGCTAGCCGCAAAGAATACCGATTAAAACTGGAAAAGGAGGGTATAGAAAAGCTTAAACCCATTTCTTTTTTTAAAGCCTTCAAAGCTGCTTTAAATTCATCATAAATGGCTTTTTGCGTCTTCTCACGCCCATTTAAAGCCTCAGCAGCAGCAGCAATAATTTGATCACAAGCTTGCGGCAATAAATCAATCGCCGTTAAACGTCCACGCCCGACCTTGCGCATCCTTCACCTCGTCTTTTATTGATGAACGTTTAGGCCGCTTAATCCCCTCAATGGAAAAGCTCCGGTCTAAATGACGTGCTCCCCGTTCTGTTAATGCCGCAAGAAAAACCGAACCCACACATTTTAAAGTAACAGCACCTTGATCTTCCATCCATGCCAGTTCATTATGCACAAAATCGCGATCGCGCCTGATGCCATAACTGTATAAAAGCCGCTCAATCATCGCACTCGATAAAGTTTCACTGCGCTCACAAGCAAGCCCTTTTAAAATAATCAACCGCGCTTCTTCACGGATGATTTTATCCATATCTGCTTTCATTTCTTGGCATTCTCCAGTAAAAACTCTTGCAAGCGCTCACCAATGGCTGCCACCGGTTGTAATTGTGCAGAAAGCGTGTTGAGACGACCATTCAATTTCTCCATATTCACTTCCAATCTTTGCAGCGCATCACGATCAGGCAAAAAGTCCATCTCTGTTTCTAACTTTTGCACACGCTCTTTAAGCGCCGTGATATCTTTCAGCATTTCCCGCGCACCTGAAGAAAAATAGGCTCTCAAAACCCCACAAATCGCAATAACCGATAACAATAAAGACAACCAGCCATTGGCAACACTGATATCCAAATTCACTTAAAAGTCCCCTCTCTTGTGCCTAAAATCGCCCGCTCCGCAGCTTTTCTACGCTGTTCACAAATCAATAAAGCAGCACGATCACGCCCCCAATAGTGCACCACTTCACGCGCATTCAAAGCACGCTCTGGCAATAAAGCTGGGCGGGCACACGCCATGCGAACAACAGGCGGCAATTCAACCGATAAAAAATGATAAGAAAGGCTACCCACCGGCTTGTGTGTTGAGCAAGCGCACACGCTCAAGCCCAATGCCACCGCCAGTAACCGGCAACTTCCCATTGACCCCCTCCATTTTCACAAGCTTTTGTTCCAAAGCCGAAATCACCCCTTGCGCTTGATGCTCAGCTTCCAACGCTGCTTGTCTTTGTCGCTCTTGTACAAGCAGTGCACGTGCTGAAGCCTTGGCAATCTCCAACTGCCAATACAAATCACGCGCCTTTTCCGCTTTTAAAACTTGCGCTTTCATAAAGCCAAAAGCCGCCAACATCACACTGACCAAAAAAAGCAGACCAAAAGACAGTTTTGAAAGTGGGCTAAACATTGCTTTTATCTCCCCACCTCGTTATCTCCACCCCATCATAGGAGCTGCTATGCCGCTTATGGGAATGTTTCCTATTGGAAAAATCCAACGAACCAAAGCCACGATGCACCCCCAGATTGCCAACAATAATCGCCACCATCGAAGGAATAGAAATGCTCGCCATATCAACAATATGCGGAGCCCCCCACAAACCACCAGAAACGAGCAAAAAAATAACCCCCCAAGCAAACCAAAAAGACCACCATAAATAGAGCCTAGAGCCACGATAAGAGGGCTTCATGCTTTCACCTCGCCTCCAAGCCCCAAAAGCTTTTTGGCGCGGTTCAAATAAATCAAACGTTGCACAAGTCCATTCTTGCCCCCATTAATTGCTCTAGTAATTCTGAGTAAATCATCTTGATCAGCAAGCCTATTCAAGCCTTTCATTTGCCAAAACCAAACAGCAGACCAAAGCGCTGCTGGAAACTTTTCCAGCTCTTGCGGAAATGCCTCACAATCAACAGCTTGTTCATCGACTAAGCGCCAAAACCTCGTAAAACGGCGATAATTATTGCGCCCCGTCAATTGGATCAACCCACGCCCCTTAAAGTGCACCCCATCCCCAGGGTTGACATTGCCTAAATCACGCCGCCCCTCATAAGCGCGCCCTGAGGCATATTCACAAACGGTAAAAAAGCCATCGCTCTCATGGGCACATTGGCTTAAAAAATGTGCAATACGCAACGGTGTTGTGAGTGCCCCATAAGATAAAGCTTTAGGCAACACGCGTGCCATTTCAACAATAATAAAATCTTGGCGCGCATGATGCGCCAATTTAGGCGCAAGGCGATGAAGAAAAGAAGCATCTATTGAAACCATAACAAACCACTCAATGCATAAAAATCCATGCGCAGTTTATCGGATTTCAACCCCCCAATATAAGCCTGACACTGTCAGTCAAAACTCTCAATACTCATAAAACTCTGGAAATAATAAACCTTGTGGTTCTTTTGAAGAAATTTTCTTTTTCAAGCGATAGGCTGTGCGCACATGCATACCAGAAACAGCAGCTGCAGTATCAACCGACCAGCCTTTTTGCAACGCTTGCACCATTTTTTGCCGCCGTTCAGCATCTCTGCCAAGGGGGATAAGAAGGCGCACACCCGAACCATTAAAACAAAAATGGTTGATCAATTGTTGCGCCTCTTCAAACCCAACAATTTCAATCAACCAATCCGCACTCTCAAGACGCCCGGGTATATAAACTTCTCGTCCACCAAAAGCCCGCATCATATTCCATGCTGCTTCACTGCCCGCAACATCAGCTATTTCACGCAATAAGGCAGGAAAATCGCTATAGATTTCCTCTTGCATACATGCTTACCCCTCGCTTTTAACACCTTTACGGATTTTCCGCCCCCAAACATTCATCACTTCTCTAAAATCGCCCCCACTCATCTCACCCAAAGCTTTACCACTTAACGCCATAACACTTTGGTGAAAAGCCCCAAGATCAAACACAGCATCGGGATTCAAACACTTCCATTGGGCACACAAAATGGAAATGCTTGGTTTATTCCTCCATGAATCTTCGCGGTTTTTCCCTTTCCAGTCAACCCCACCCTCACGCTGCAACCAACCTTTCAACGCCTCAATAGCTCTGCATGCATCATCGCTATCGCGTAAAAAACGAATATGATCAATCCCTGTCTGTCTTTTCACAAAGGCAAGCAACGCTTTATCTGAACGATCACGAATAATGCCAAGATTCCACCCAGCAATCCAGAGCGCCTGGAGCTTCTTAGCATATTTACCCTCTAAACGCTTCCTATTCGGCTTAAAACCAAACACTTTCATTTCAGCGATAACCAAGTGCTTTTCTGAAAAATTCAAATCTTTCGCCGATTGCTTGCCCGTCAAGCGATAGAGCAGTGCGCGATAGGTCTCATCATCAAGACCTAACGCGCGTTTTCCCATATGAAGGACAGCTAAAGACATCTCTCCCCCCTCATGTCTTCGCCAGATCAATGGTCACAGCACGCCAAGCGCTTTCTAGGCTATCGCGCTCATAAAAACGCACATATTCCTTAGATGTCGTCACACGCAATGACTCGCGAATAGCACGCATCGCCTCTTTCCAGCGTGGATCATCAATATCCAAACGCAACAGCATAAAGATCTCGCCCCGATTCACCTTGCCTTCTTTATCCGTATTAAACGCACGCGTAATAATCGCACGGATTTCAGGGCGTGCATCCGCAGACCATTCATTCAAACACTCATCAAGAAGGCTTTTGGCAATTTGCAATTGCGGTCCAAAATCAACACTCTCCTGAACTTGCACCTTAATACGTTGCAAACCATCAAAGCTTGTGTAAGTACAATTGCCCTTTTTGCCACGCCGCTCCACACCATATTCTTGCGCAAGCAAGCTATCAAAATCACTCAAATCCGCAATCGTATGGTTGTTAAAACGTGCAATCCTTGCCGATAATTCTTTCGCAAAACCCATAATTTTGCGCACCGTTTCATCCTCTAACAAATCCGCAGGGCGGATCAGGTTTACCGGCACCAAAGCCCCTTTTGCATCCTTCATATAACGCGTACCTTCAAGTTCAATTTGTGGATTCATCACCAACTTCCTCCTGTGTTTTTTGAAACCGACGAAATGGCACAACATCCCCTGAAGAAGGCGCACATCCCGCTTTCAATTGCCAACGACACCGCATAAGCTCATGACTTAAAACGTGGTTATAGCCTGCCAAACGACGCAAATACTCATTCAATTCTCGAACATCTTGTCCATGCATAAAAATGCCATTCACCTCATACTGTAAAAAGGCAGAGCGCAAAGCAATCAAGCTATCTCTTACCATATAGGGGTTACGTTCCATCATTTGCTTCCTCCAAAATCCATATAAATCACACGATTGCTCTTATCTTCATCTCGATCAGAGCTGTCACACTCAGCCAAAACTTCTGCAACTTGGCCTTCCAAAACCGCATCCGCTTCCCCCAAACGGTGAACACTCAACTCCAATTCAAGCAATAACGCCAAATCAACACACAATTTAAGCTTTTCTCCAATATCAAAACCGCATTGATAATCGTCATAAAGACCAACAAGCGTATCGGATAATTCTTTGTCGCATAAAGAGATCATGCCAATTCCTCCACGTCACGGTTTTTCCATGCCGCTTTGACATGTTTCAAAGTCACCTCACACCCATCTCCAAGCGCTGCCATGCGTGCCAACATCATGGTTTTGTCAATTTGCCGCAAAGCTCCAGCCTTTAAGCCTATCCCTGTCAAAAACTTTATCGCACCAACATCTTCAATCCCCCAATCATGAATGCGCGCCGCAATATCCTCACTATAGGGCTTGCGCCGTTTCAAATGCATCGCCAATCGGCTTTTAATTTGCGCATAAGAGGGACCATTTTGACGATGAACCAACCGCCCCGAGATCTCATCATTGCCAACCAAAGCCAACCCCGTACCGTTGATATCAACAAAGTGGCGCAACTGATTAATCGCTTCATCCGTTAAATTTTGCGCCTCATCAACAATCAACAATGTTCCGCCACCAACACGCTCTAACTTTTTGCCAATCGCACGCGTTAAGCGGGTGGGATTATATTCCACCACTTCCAATTCTGCTGCCATATCATTCAAAATACCGTGAACACTGCGCGTATGCGGGCTTGCTGTCACCAGATAAACATGCGGGCGGGTAGAGCGATAATGGCGGCAAGTTTCGGTCTTACCACTGCCCGCATCAAGCGTAATCATCACCATATCCCCCGTACTTTGTGCCAGTGTTAAAGTATCAATAATCTCACTGGCAATTCGATTCCTCTGAAAGGCTGGTTTTTCAGGAATGCGCTCCAAAAACCCCGCTGTTTCCTTTAAAGTCTCAACCCATTGGTGAACCTTCGCATTTTGCTTCCCCAACTGTCCCGCATAACTGCCCGCATACCATTGCGAAAACGTCCCATCCGGCATCCCTATGCGCCGTGCCACCTCTGCTTTCGACCAATCATTCATTTGCCCCAAAGCTCTCACTGCATCCACAAGCTCATTCCATAAAGCAATGTCATCACTGTTGCGGTTTTGTGCTGTTCCATTAGGCTGGATTTTAGGTCGCGCCCAAGGATTTTTATCGACCGTTGCATTTATCGCGTTTTTCATGTATATTCCCCTCTCGTATTGATTTTAGACTGTTGATAAGGGGAAGGGCTCCCACCCGCCCCTTATCTTTTGTCTTTAGAATGAACATTTAAAAGCCGTACGCGATACTAAAACGGCTAACCTTGCAAATCCCCTCTCTTTCTCACACATCAGGGAACTTGCTAACTCCACGCATCTCACCCGATCAGGCAAAGACACCTAGAAACTTCATGTATTGATTAGACTATGAAATGGATAAGATTCCTCCCCCCCTTTCTTTGTTAACGCTTCAAGCTGATACGCGATACAAAACCAGCTTCCTTTTGAGAATTCTTATAACCCCCCCCTCTCTTTTCCTATTTCCTTATTCTATTGCTTGGGAAACTTGATCACCTCACGCCCCTCATCAGAGGCGGAAAACTTTCTCAAAGCTTTATGCAAGTGTTGACTAAATTCTCGAGCCCCCAAAGCCTCATCATCGTCTGCTTTCAAAGCTAAATTCCCCACATTGTTTGGCATCAAGCGGCTCACCTTTGGCTTTATCGGAAGCTTCGATTTGAACGCTTCATCCTTTTTCTCAAGGCGCCCATAAACATCGGCCAAGTGATCAGGCGCAAGCTTTGCCGCTAGCTGTTTTTCTGCTTTAACAGCCTTCACATATTCTTTACGCAAACGCCCATTCAAGCGCGCCGCCTGCTGGTCATAAAAACCTACATCAGAAAGGCATGGTGCCAAACAAAGCAACCGATTGTTCAAATCATAAACCCGTAAATCTTGATGCAAATTATCCGGATCAAAGCGTACAATCACTTTTTTCCCCGCATGCTCATTCAACGCCCGCGCCCAATAACGATTGCCATAAAAATGGATCTCGCCCGTACCCTTTTGCGCACGCAATGCCTCAGAGGTTAAAAGCCATAAAGCCCGTTGTGCTGCCGTTGCTTGCCGAACTATCGTCCCCTCGGCTTGCAAACTCTCTGCAAAGGTCTCATCAAAACTGCGCCCCGCACAATTAACCGCCTTACGCCCCGCTTGCGCATTATGCGCCACAATTTGCGCACCAACATGGGCTTTAAACGCTTCAAATCCTATCGCGCGTTTTCCATAATCTTCAGGCTTGGCATCCGGTTTATTGCCCGTATAAGCCCCCGCACAAAAGGGATGTTTAGAAATCGCTTCTGCCAGATCACGCCATGCCCGCTCAATCGGTTTAGACTGTCCGCTATAAGGGGTGGTCCATTGCAATTGCACCCCCAAACTCGTCAAAAGCCCTTGCGGATCATCCGGCTTAATCTTAAAACGAAAACGGTTTTGCACACCTCCAGAAATCCACTTGCTGGTAAAAGCGCGCCCATTATCCAAGGTCATGCGCTCTGGTATGCCATAAGCTTCCACCATGTCCCCAATCACCAAACGAACGATTTCCCAAGTCTCAGCATCTGACAGGCGCCACGATAAAATCTTGCCAGAATAAAGATCTTGTATCGCTATCAAATAAAGCCGCACAGGCTTCTCTGTCCAAGGAACATTCACAAAAACATCCAGCTTATGCCCGTCCATATTCACCGCTTGCAATGCATGCAAGCTCGAGCGATCACGCCGTTGGGCTGGATAAAGCTTTTTTGCCTTTTCTTCTCCCTCACGCGCTAAAACCACAACCGCTTTGGAAATTTGCGCCTTAAAACGACGCCGCAAAGCCCGCTCAGAAGGAATGGGCTGCCAACCCCGCTCCTGTGCAACCGAAACCATCCGCCGATAACACGCCGAAAAAGCAGGGCGAGAGGGGCGCAAATAATCCGAACAAAAAACCTCCCACGCCCCCTCATGACACGGCGCAAATTGCGAAACAGTCTCCTCACCATAACAAGGCGCTAAAGCTGCCAACCAATCAGGGCGCTCATACCCCTCCACCATCTGCCTCCAATTAAAAAGCGACATCCGGCTCACACCAAATTGCACCGCACTCAAACTTGCCGCATCATGCACTCCCATACCGGCATGGAGCAAATCTTCCCAAAAACAAAGTGCCTTCAAACGCTCTTCACAGCGCCTTTTATGCGCCTTGGAAAGCCCCTCATAACGCACCCAAATACTTGCCTTTTGCTCCCCTTGCGTTTGTTTCACATCAACAGCCCCACCAAACCGCACCAACAATGCCGCCCGCGCCCCCTCCG
>NZ_JBHILS010000021.1:0-11290 GCF_042193385.1 Bartonella sp. TT119HLJHH
AGTACAGCAAATGCATCACAAACAGTAATATCTTCTCATATTGCTGCCCCTACAGATAATAACGAACATCAACAGCACCCTTCACACTCTTAAAGAAGAAAGATCAGAGATGATAGATGTCCCACAGATCACTATAAGTAAAGTCCAGTTGATCGACCTTGTTAATAATATTGGAGAGGCAACCATATATTATGGTGTCCGTTCGACTCAAGATGCATCTTTTGAAACAAGAATAGATCCCTCATCGACAGGTTATTTTGTCTATATGCTGTATAGTATCTTTGCGCGTGATGATAGAAATTATTTTCCGTTATTGCCGTACGATGATTTTAATCAATGGTTTTCATCTGCGTTTACGCAAGCTTTTACAACTTGGTTTGATAATTATTTTTCTCAAGAGTTGTTATCTTTTTATCGCTTAAATGAGCTGATCTTGTTTATGATCTTAGTCAAAGATAAGCTTGATCTCTTAAGGCTTGATCTCTTAAGGGATGAAGTTATCAAAAAAAGAAATCAAATTAATAAATCATAGCATAAAAATGTTTGCCTAAGTGAGTTAATGCAATTTTTTAAAGTCTATGAGGTCGGTTTGTGTCGTTACAGTCATTGTTGTTTCTGGTTTCAATGGGGATGTATGATTAATGATTAAAGTAACTTGGGCTTTTATATCTTCTTCACGCGCTGCTACAAAAATAAGGATTCCTGTGTACTTATCTTCTGAGGGAGCTATAGAAATATTAACATCGATTTCTTGTCCCGTTCGAAAATCCTTTGCTTTCTCACAGTATCCGGATGATATTGGGTGTGACGTTGGTCTGGCATCAGGATTAACATATGGTGATTGCATTTGCCACAATCTTGTTTCTGGTTTGTATCTAATGCCATATCCAAGAATAAAGCGAGAACCATCTTTTAGCTTTATATTTAAAACGTGGATGACAGTTTGTGCATTGTTTTTTATCTTTAAACAAAGAAGCGCCCACTTGCCTTTTGTTGGCAAATGGGGTCCAGTTGTATATATGGAAGGTGGCGTTCCTAAATCCTCTACTCTTTTGTTATCTAACAAAATTTTAATATGTTCTTCTGACCATTTGGCAAGATCTTTTGTCGATATCGCTTGCTCTTTAAGGGCTATCGTCTGCTCTTGGCTTTCTGCAAATTGCTTGCTTATCCATTCTCTATCTTCTTCTCGTTTTTTTGCAGCTTTTTCTAAATCATCTTTCCGGATTTTGGCTGCTTCTTTACGGTCTTTATTTCTTAAAATAAGTGCTACTGAAAGAGATCCGATAAATGACAAAAAACCTGTAAGAAATATATTTATCCATTCTTGCATCTTTCCCCTCCCCACTTTTTTAGAATCGTTGGGAGGATACTTTTTCACAAACATTTTTGCAAGACAGGCAATCACAACGCGCTCTGTCATAGCAAACATATAAATACGTAGAGCCTTAAGGGGGGATTATGATCACTAACGCACAAACCATTCTTTGTCTTGATCTAGGGACTAAGACTGGCTGGGCGCTTAGTGATGCAGATGGTTTTATCACAAGTGATACAGAACATTTTCAATCACGCCGTTTTGAAGGCGGTGGCATGCGTTACTTGCGCTTTAAGAAATGGCTTACTGAACTAAAGAGGTCTGTTGATGAAATTGATGCAGTGTATTTTGAAGAGGTCCGCCGGCATGTGGGTACAGACGCTTCTCATGTTTATGGGGGCTTTCTAGCAACATTAACGGCGTGGTGTGAACATCATCAGATACCGTATGAAGGCATTCCCGTTGGTACCATTAAGAAAGCAATGACAGGCAAAGGAAATGCCTCAAAAGCAGAAATGATTAAGGCAATGCGTGCAAAAGGTCACGCGCCTTGTGACGACAACGAAGCAGATGCTTTGGCAATTTTATATTTAATGAAAGAAGGGGATGCGCATGTCTAATGGTATGCCATGGATAAGATTCCATTTGTATGACTGGATAAGTGGTACAGATGGAATGACGTTAGAGCAAAGGGGCGCTTATATGACGCTTCTCGTTCGCATGTACGATAAAAAAGCACCAATTAAAGAAGATTTTGAAACGCTTGCACGTGCTTGCAATTGTTCGCAGAAAAAATTTGCAGCTATTGTCGAATACTTAATGAGGAATGATAAACTTGTTGAGACAGATAATGGATTGTGGAATACGCGCGTTGAAGAAGAGCTGAACGATTTTGCTGATAAAAAAGAGCACATATCGCAAGTTCGTAGTGAGGCTGGTAAAAAAGGTGCACAAGCAAAAAACAATACAAAACAACATGTTAATAATTTTGCTGAAGCAAATGACAAGCAAAATCAAGCTATAAAGAACCAGAATAAGAATATATATAAAAAAACTAAAACTAACGTTTTAGCAAAAAAAGAAATTGGTTCTGAAAGTTTAGAAACAAACGATTTGGTTGACGAGCCAACAGAGGTTGCTGCTGTTGAGACCACATCGGAGCAAATCACAACGGGTGTAGAAAACCAACCTCCCATTCACGAGCAAGAGAACGTTCCCAAAAAAGCAAAACGAACGCAAGCTAATCGCGGTTGTCGATTGCCTACGGATTTTGAACCGGATTACGATTTTGCCATTGCAGAGGGCTTGCCTCCAGAGCGCGTCAAAGTCGAAATTGCAAAGTTTCGAGATTATTGGCGTTCAAAAGCCGGAGCAAATGCAACCAAAATCGATTGGCAAGCAACATGGAGAAACTGGGTGCGCAGGGCTATCGAGGGTTTAGAAAAAATAAAAAATACGAACAACAATGGTGGAAACAATGGAAACTTTTCAAAAGATCAAAGAACTCGTGGTGGTACCGGAGAGACAATCCGTAATCTTATCGGTGCAACACAGCTTAGTGACGCCTCTACAAGATACCGTGCAACAGATAGAGCAATGTGTAACTCTGGAGTTCCCATGGACCTTGAGAAATGGCATTCAATTGACAGCAACCCTAGAGAAACAAGCTTTAGAAGCTTATCAGACTGTTCAAAACTTACTTACCTTGAAAGCGTCTGTTGAAGACATAGCAGAGGCTCTTGATGTGCTTGAAGGTGGTTTGACAATGCAAAAAGTTTCGAATGTAGAAGCGCGTGCAAAGGCTTATATCGCAGCTCTTAACGGCATTTCACTCTGGTCTTTATTGCAAGCTGTTAAAAATCTTATACGTGGTGAAGCAAAAGGCATGTCCACAACCTTTGTCCCCTCTTGTGCTGATCTAGCGCAGTATTGTCGTGATTTAGAAAGCAGGCTTTATGGTGTTGCTGAGAGAGTTTTTACAGCAGTTGAAAATACGCGTAACCTAGCCTTAGGAGGCAAGCGCATTTCATTCATGAAAATAGGCAAGCCTAGTGAAGAGTGTCATGACAGTAGCAATTCTAAAGCGGCTTAAAACAGCAAACTAGTGAAAAGTGCTGATCATTTTACGATTAGACATGCATTTAAATCGACAAAAAGGCACCGTACAAAGCGATTTAAAGATTTTATGATAAACCTATCCGAAATATAAAACGCTCTGTACGGTCAAATTTTAGGTAAATAGACCAATTGGTAAAATTATGGACTAAAAACATGAGAATATTAAAAGACCTGTTCTTAAAAAAGCGTAAACAACCCATGCAAAAAGAGTTTGTTGCAACAGCTGTTGGTTATGTTCCTTGGGGGGACGGAGCAGAGGAGTATTTTTACAACCTCTACGAATATGAAGACGGCACAAGAGAGTGTGAAAAGTTTGATGGCGGCCAGTATTATACCACACCAGAAAATGCGGATTTTAGTACCAAAGCGCAAGTAAAAGCATGGGTTTACGGTGGAAATATTCCGAAAAGCGTTCTCAATTACGAACCTCTTATAGACGAGATCAATAAAGAGATCAAAAAATTATCAGAAGTAGCTTGACATTATTACAGCAATATGAATAATCGAATCAGGTGCCTAACGAACACCTTAAATACCAAGCGGACGAGCTACCGAGATAGTTTATTTTCCGCACATTAAAGGCTTTGACTCATTGTATGTTACACGCATATAATGATCTCGTCGGGTGTGGTTACGCTATACAATACCCTTACGGGAAAAGCGTAACGACGGACTTGGTACCGTGTTTGTTAGCGCCCGGCACTCTTTATTGAGTGTCATTAACAAACGTCTATTACCAAGGAGTTCATAATGAACACTCTTATAAAAATTACAGAAAGTGTTGCTAATAGTGCTACCACTCAGACTATGTCGAGTCGTGAAATTGCTGAGTTGTGTGGTAAAAGACATGACCATGTCATGCGTGATATTAAGAAAATACTTGAAGAATTATACACTGAAGGAGGTCTCCCCAAATTTGGGGGCACCTATTTAGACAAGCAGGGAAAGCCTCAAAACTGCTATAACCTCCCCAAGCGTGAATGTTTAATTCTTGTTTCTGGTTATAACACTACATTACGTGCAAAAATCATTGACCGCTGGCAAGAATTGGAAAAACAAGTAGTGACACCACAAATAAATCTTGCCAATGCTTTGGAAAATCCTCTTACGATTAAGCAACTCCTTTTAGAGAGTATCAATCAATTAGAAGATTTGAGAAATGAGGTGAGTACACTCAAACCAAAAGCAGAAGCTTTGGATGGCTTAAAACGCTCTGATGGTTTGTTCGGTTTGATAGAAGCAGCAAAGATGTTAGAGGTACGACCAAAGGATTTAACAGATTACTTGCGTCAAAACGATTGGGTCTATCGACGGGCTCCAGGGGCACCTCTGTTACCTTATCAGGACAAGATCAAGAAAGGATTCATGGATTGCCCTGCTATTACGATTCAAAGACCAGATGGTACAGAAAAGGTGCTGCCTTCAACAAAAATCACATCTAGAGGATTGGCATGTTTGAGAGAACAAATCTTTGGGGGTGTGCAATGAATAGCAGTGTCGACTTCTTATGCGATTTGTGGCTGTCGTTGTTTAAGCTTTCTAACCATCGAGGCATTGGAGATGAGGACTGCAATGCTATAGTTGAGGTTATGGAATCGGTCGTAGATGCTCTGGTTTTAAAGCTTCAAGATGACGTACCCAATATTACAAAAATCTTGGCAATTTTGACAGATTTCGGAGCTTCAGAACTTCCACATCGTATGGATTCTTTGTTGCGAACTTATGAACCAAATTTGGAGCCTCCCATTAAAAAGGTTGCTTAAGTAAAAAACATCCCCCTTCCCCATCTTTACAAGGTGGGGAAGACGTTTCAAGCCGCGTTTTTGATTGTAATAATGACTTGCTTGCCAAGAACGCTCAGTGCTTGCTCTAGTGTTTGAAGCTTAGTTGGATAATTTGGATCAAGAATGCGTCTTGCTTCTGTTTCTTTTTTACCCAAACGATGTGCCAATTCTGTTTTTGTGATATTCGCTTCATTAAAGGCTTCTACCACTGCAAGTTTAAGAGCATTCCAAGCATCTACCGTGACCTCTACAAGGTCTTTATATTGCTGTGGTACTGGTAAAGGTAAACCGCGCATAGGATAGCTCCGTAATGCTAACCCTAAAGCTTCAACAGCATTCTCTAATGCCTCAGTTCTATTTTCTCCAGCTGTTATTGCTTCTGGTACATCTGGAAAGGTTACAATAAAACCACCATCTGGATCAGATTCCAGTTTTGCTTGATACGTGTACTCCATGTTTAGGTCTCCTCGCCATAATCGAAATGCTTTTGAAACGAAAAATTTAAGCCATTGAGAGAGTAACTCATACCCCCAACTGCTTTTTTATTATTTTCACGTAAAGTGGGGTCAATTCACCAGATTTTATAACGGTTGTCTTGTCTCCAAAAGTTACCAAATAATGTGACCCTTTACCTGCATCAGGAGCTTCACTATAATGAATGCCTCTTTTTCTGGCTTCTTTACGTAATTCCCTAAGCAGCGCTTCTCGTTTCATTTAGCCTCCCCTTTCTGCATAAAATGAATATCGCACAAAAAGGTTCGATAGTCAACAATAAATCGAACAAAAAAGTTTGATACAGACTCTTAATAAATACAGACTCTTAATAAAAGGATATTTATTGGAAAGTTAAAAGCAGAAATAAGAAAGCTGTGCCATTTGTGTGACATGGTTTTTTGATGAATAATTTGTCAAATTAATATTATAATGTAATACTTAAAAAAACTGTTATTAACAAACTGAAATAATTGAATAAATAAGAAAATTATGCTAGGATTTTTCATGTATAAATTGCTAATCTAATGGGGCTACAAATATGCTAAATAAAGTGACGTTAATCGGGCGCCTTGGTGCTAATCCCGAAAGCAAAACAATGAATTCTGGAGCAGAAATAGTCAATTTTAGTATAGCGACTTCTGAGAGCTATACAGATAAAAAAACCAATCAAAAAGTAGAGAAAACAGAATGGCATTCCGTGGTGATTTTTAATCCACATTTGGCAAAAATTGCACTTCAATATCTAAACAAAGGTTCAAAGGTTTACGTAGAAGGCAAATTACAAACACGTAAATGGCAAGATAAAAATGGTCATGACCGTTACACAACAGAGATTGTCTTACCACAATTCAAAGGCGAGTTGTATTTGCTTGATGCCAAAAAAGAGCAATCGGCATTCCCTACCCCTTCACCTATTACTTCTCAAAATTATGCTATCGCTTCAGGGGCTGCTGATCATAGTGCACTCATTAATAATGATAGCATACCATTCTGATTGAAAAAAATATGACAAAAAGAAAAAAACGTGCAAAACGCGGTCGTCCACGGATTAAAGGATGTATCAGAGAACCAAATGGACGTATCTCACGAGCAAAAACACCGCATGAACCCATGGATAAATTGGCAATTGAAATGCGTGCCAAACGCTTTGGCTTGACCATAGAAGAGGCTAAAAATCCGCTTTCCGGCACCTATATCGGGCGGCTTTATTTGCAAGGCGAAATAAATCAAGACCAATATGATGCTGCGCAAAAATATCTTGAAGTGAAAAATGACTATTCGTGTGCAAAAGGTTTGCCAAGTGCTGTTTATGATAAAATGCCCTCATCTTCTGATGAGACAGCAAAAGAAAAATGGATTAAATTTGCAACAGAACAGTTTTCAAACATGCAAGAGACTATCAAAGAAGCACAACACCTCTATAGACAGTATAATCTTTATGCTGCGATACAACATCTTGTTATAGAAAACAAAACATTACCACATCTTGTTAGTTCTTTGCGTATTGCTCTAAATGCTCTCCAGAAGTATTTTTATCCAAAAAATAAATGGTAAATGCTTTAACGTATAAACGATTTTTGGGAACGGAATATTTGCATCATTTGTTTGTAAAGCAGCATATTTAGGTAAAAAAATAAAAAAACACAATATATTGATTTTTTTGTTGACAATATGTGAAAAGTCGTATTTAATGACGCTGCTGTACTGGTCGAATTGCGTCCAAAATTCAAAAATATCCTCTAAAAATTTAGTAAAATGTGATCTTGAAACGTGGCTAGAAAGCCCTGTTTTCTGGGTAATTCTGACTAATCTATTTTTCAAATAACAAAAATCAATAATTGACTAATGATGTCATTAATTATGACGCAAAAGGAGCAATGATGAAAGCTGTCATCACTAAGCCAATGTGTGTTGTTGGAGACAATAAAAGCACTGTTCGTTTTGAAACTTCAACTCCCAATAATCCATTTGTGGAGATTTCTAATCAAGTCTACGCACGTCTCAAGCGTGCAAATGCTGCTAAACCCTTTGTTGATGTTAAAACAAAAATAAAGCCCGACAAGGGAGTTGAACAAATTAAGCAAATAGAAAAAGAACCCAACCAAATATCATCTGAAACAGTAACAGAGGAAACCTCTCTCGAAAAGCCTAAAGCATCTAAAGTTTCCAAGCCATCAACATCTACCCCAAAAAAGGCTTAGAAGTTGAAATTAATCATCCACCAAAAATGGTATCTTCAACAGGCAAAAGATACCTTCACAAGCCTTCAAGCACCACGCCTTAATTGGGCTCTGCGTAATGCTCTAAACACTGCAGCAAAACAAGTTGAACGCTTTACTGAAAAGCAAGTTGCTGACATCTCATCAGCCCAAATAAAGCGTATAAGAAGAGGTGTTTATATTAAAGAAAAGGCGACAGCAAGATTTCTTGAGACAGATATCATTGGTTCTGGAACACCAATACCTCTTAAATTTTTTAAAGTAAACGAAACAAAACGCGGCGTAACTTACACACTGTTTGGAAAGAAAGAAATCTTACCCCATGGTTTTATCAAGGGAGGCAGTTTTCCAAAGCGTGTTGAATTAAAAAAGCTGAATGGGAATGTGTTTCAAAGAGCGGATGGAGATCAATTCCCTATTGCAAAACAAGAAGGACCATCAATTGCTAAAGTGATGTCCAAGCCAGAGATTGCAAGTGCTATTGCACAATATGCCAATGAAAGATTAACCAAAAACATACAGAGACAACTTTCTCGTCAAGAATACGCTGCTAATAAAAAAGGCTAGATCATGTTCTCAAGCTTTATCTATATATTCCATATCCTTATGAGTTTAGGCATTACATATTCTTATTGCAATTTTAAAAACAGATCATCATTTATGCTTTGTTTTTTTCATAAAAAAAGTAAATAAAATCAATGCAAAAGGTACTTCCCAGCGGGTTGGGTCTGTTGCGGGGCAGGCGAGCGCGAACTATCGCTAGCGACAGAGTTTTCAAATTGACTGTACATTGTACACATAACATATTGATAAATAACGAATTTAATTTGTACTCATATACACACTGTACAATAGTGGATTATTTTTTAGAAAAAAGTTTTTTATCACTTGACAAGACAGTATCGTTATATTTATTGTCGAATCAGGTGCTTGAAAAACACCTTAAAGCAACTAGCGGATGGATTGCCGAAACAATCTCTTCTCCGCCAACTAAAAGTTTTGACTCATTGTATGTTACACGCATATAATGGCATTGTCGGGTGTGGTTACGCTATACAATACCCTTTATGGGAAAGGCATAACGACGGGCTAGTTGCCGTGTTTTTCAGCGCCCGGCACTCTCTTTAGAGTGTCAATGAAAAACATCTAACAACTAGGAGTTCACATGAACACTCTTATAGAAATTACAGAACAAGTCATTGATGGCGATGCGATTCAGACAGTAAATGCACGTGATCTACATGCGTTTTTAGGAGTAGGTAAAAAGTTTGCAGACTGGATTACTGAACGCATCAACAAATATGATTTTGTCGAAAACAGAGATTATATAGTTTTTCCCAATTTTGGGAAAAACCTCCAAGGTGGTCGTCCCTCTAAAGATTATGCTCTCACTTTAAGTGTAGCCAAAGAACTTTCTATGGTGGAGAACAATAAGAAAGGTAGAGAAGCTCGTTTATATTTTATAGAATGTGAAAAACGTGCAAAACAAGTAGCAACACCACGAATAGATCTTGCCAATGCATTGGAAAATCCTCTTACGATTAAACAGCTCCTTTTAGAGAGTATTAATCAATTAGAAGACTTAAGAAATGAGGTAAGTACACTCAAGCCAAAAGCAGAAGCTTTGGAAGGTTTAAAGCGTTCTGATGGGTTGTTTGGTCTTATCGAAGCCGCAAAGATGTTAGAAGTACGACCAAAAGATTTAACCGATTACTTGCGTAAACATGATTGGGTCTATCGACGTGCTCCGGGGGAGCCTCTGTTACCTTATCAGGATAAAATCAAGAAAGGCTTTATGGACTGCCCTGCTATCACCATTCAAAGACCAGATGGTACAGAAAAGGTGCTCCCTTCAACGAAAATCACCTCCAGAGGATTGGCATGTTTAAGAGAGCAAATCCATGGAGGTGTGCAATGAAGATAGATACCAATTTCTTATGCGATTTGTGGTTGACATTATCTCAATTTTCTAGACATGAAAATATGAATGATAAAGATTGTACAGCTCTGGTTGATACTATGAGTGTCATAGAAAAAGCTTTAATTTTAAAACTTCAAGATGAGATGCCAAGTATACTTAAAATCTTAACAGTTCTAACAGATTTTGGTGATTCAGAACTGCCGCATAGCATGGATCCTTTATTGCGCGCTTATGAACCAGATTTCGAGAACCCTATTAAAAAGGTTGCTTAAGTTCAAAAACAGAAGTCCCCTCCCCGTTCTCAAAAATGGGGAGGTGGCTAATTGAAATTATAGATTAAGTTGTGAATGAGAACCAAGACGCACTAAAACTAGCCTATCTTGACCAATCAAGCGATAGATCAAAACCAAATCAGGTCGAATATGACAATCCCTATAATCTTTCCAATTTCCAGTTAATGCATGGTCATGATACCGAAGTTCTAAAAGTTGATCATTTGCTAATGCCACAATGACTTGATGCAAATCTGTACTTAAAAGATGCCGATATCGTCCTTTCATCTCGCGCTTGAAATCACGTTTGAAGATAGTCGTACGTTCAATCGTCCGCATAGAGATCATCAAATAATTCGTCTACGGAATGAAACTTTTTTAAGTTGCCTTCATCAAGTTCGGCAAAAGCTGCTATGGTTTCTGCATTGGGTTGAAACAAAAAAGAAGGAATAGCTTTATCTTGCGCTATACGTGTCATCAACACTCTCACGACATCACTTACTGACAAACCAGAGGCTTGAATAACTTGATTAGCGACATTTTGAATTTCTTCCGGTACACGCGCTTGCACCATGCGACTGGTAGCCATAATGATTTCTCCTCTCTCAACTGTATTTCAATGTAATACAATTGAAGTTTAATTTCAACTGTAAAGCATTATTTTTTAAGTGGAGAGATTGTTTGGCTTAACAACCGCTTGCTTTTTTTAAGACTTCACCCACGTTTACGGCGCTCTTCTGTTACATACTTAAAAAAGGAGGCTGGTAAAACGTCTTTAGCTGGCTTTAAGCATGCAAGTTCTTCATCTGTCAATGGTGGAGAATCTATAGCGTCCCAATCTTCTTTTGTGCAGCCGCACCTTATCTCAAAGTTTTTTTTGAAAACCAATAATCCTTATGTAACTTGAAGTGTATCCGTTCGCATACCGGAATATATACCCGATTATACCGGATTGTCAATTATTCGTAATTGGGAAGGAAATCAAGGCAAGGAGCAACTATGAATAAGAAGAATCGTAAGGGTCTATCGGTTCGTGCGTTTGCGAAGAAGATGGGTGTTTCACATAATGCGGTGGTTTCTCGATTTAAGACAGGTAAATTTGATGCGGCTCTTTTTGAAGATGGTTCTGTCAATGAAGCCCTTGCAACAGCCATCTGGAATGA
>NZ_JBHILS010000022.1:0-9420 GCF_042193385.1 Bartonella sp. TT119HLJHH
GCTGCATTCATGGCGGTACTCGAGCCAAGCCCCAAAGCACCGGTAATGGCACTGGCAGCGCCCGAGGCTGCTCCGCCTGTAACCGCCGTGACAGCCAATGCCACGATAGCCGCACCGGCTTCTGTCAATCCTTGGGCTTTATAATCCCAGTCTTTAAACTCAGCCTTAACTGCTTGCCAATCCACTTGCTTGGATAATTCTGGATCATCACGCAGTTGCTTAATCCATGCCATGCCTGGAGAGAGTGACAATTGCTCAAGGGATTTGTCTAAATCACCGGTTGCCTCATATTCAACAACGAAGCCATTGCCTGCATCAAGCTTCATGCCACCCTTAGCATCTATGGTGACATGCTCGATGGTCTCCTTAAGGTAACCTTTGTCGCCCTCACTCCACCACACAAGGTTTTCATTACGCTGATAAACGTCCTTAAAATCTTGATCCTTGTTGGTCAGAAACTTGATTTTTCCCTTATCTGATGCCAAATGCGTCTGACCACCACTTGATAGCCCTGCCGCACCAAGTGTGAGATCCCCATTTTGCGCGTGCATGGAGAGGTTGCCCTCTGCTTCTATCGTGGTTTTGTTTGTAGTAACTTCTGTTGATTGTTGACGAAACTTATTCTTTTGTTTCGATTTGTCGCCTTCTTTGCCCCTAAGATCCAAATCAAAACTGTTAAAATCTTGCTCTGAAATCGCGTTGAGAGCGCCACCACTGGTGAAATCCCCATTGCCCTTGGCTTTAAACTTTCCCTCAAGGTTAAGTTCACCACCTGTGACAATGGTCAAATCTCCATCACTTTTGACTTCTGTCAAACGGTGCTCACTGCTTTGGGCGTTATAATGCCCTTTTTCCAATGTTTCCTTATGGTCACTCTCTAGCACTAATGAACCAAACGTAGCAGAACCACCGACAATCACCGTCATCGGACCGCCGCTGGTGAATTCCCCACCCTCTGAGCCAAGATCACCAAGGGATTGAATGTTTAATTCATGATCAGAGAGAATTTGTCCCTTCTGCCCAGCTCGATCAACAAAACCATATTCATTCGTGTCACGGATTTTAGCGGTACTATTGACAATCGTATCACCCGTCATGGTAACCGTATCACCATGAATAACACCGGAAGAAAAAGCCCAAGGGCTGACAGAAGCCGGTGCGGCTATCGTGGCCTTGGCTGTCACGGCGGTTACGGGCGGAGCAGCCTCGGGCGCTGCCAGTGCCATTACCGGTGCTTTGGGGCTTGGCTCGAGTACCGCCATGAATGCAGCGATACAGGCAGGTGTCCAAGCGCTGATTAACAAAAGCGCTGTGGCTCTTGTCAATAATCGCGGCAACATTGCCGGCGCCTTGCATGAGCTTGGCTCTTCAAAGAATGTTCTCAGCATTGTTTCGTCGATGTTGACAGCAGGCTTAACCAGCCAAATAACGGAAATGGCAGGTGTTGGACAATCCTTGCCAAAAACGGCTCCTTTTGTCGATCGTATCGCCAGTGAAGCGGAAAAGAACCTGATCAAAGCCGCCATTGGCACAGGCGTGCAAACGGCTCTTGAGGGTGGCTCTCTTGACAAGAACTTTTTTAACAATCTGCGCATCGCCCTGTCTGATACGGTTGGAAAATCGTTGGCGGAAGAAATCGGTACCGCCAAGGCTGAAGGCAAAATAGACACGGTCACACAGATCGTTGCCCACGCCGGTCTTGGCTGCTTAAAAGGCGCTGTTGCGAGCGGTGCTTGCACAGCCGGTGCTGTGGGGGGTGCTGTGGGCGAAGCCACCGCTATGCTCCAGTTTCAATTGTGGGTGCAAGGCATTGTGAAAGAGGAAATGGGGGACCTAAACGGTCGCACCCCAACTCCGGAAGAGGAAGCGCGTATAAACGCAAAGATTGATGCGCAGTTTGCTGACTTTAGAGACCACACCATTGATGTTGCACGGGCTGCTGGGGGCGTTGCCGCTGCCCTTGCCGGTGGCAATGTTGATGCCGGTGCCGATGCCGCAGGTAATGCCGCTGCAAATAACTACCTCAGCAGTGCGCAACAAGCTCAGATGGAGAAAGAATTAAAGGAGTGTCCTGACCTTTTATGTGAAGCAGCAGTGTCTGCGAAGTGGTCTGCGATTAGTACAGGGCAAGATATAAGCTTTGGGGCAGGTATGGTAGCTGGTGTACCGGCTGAAGTATACGGTACGGTTGATGGTTTTTTGCAAATAATCAGTTCTCCTACGGTTGGTGACTTGATACAAATAGCCAAAAATTCCAAAGAGATTTTGAAAGCGCTCAAAGATTTCTTCACCAGTGGTAAGGTGTTGGCTACCCTTGGGCATGCCTTTGCACAGCCCTATGTAGATCGCATTAATAAAATGGAGGAGGAATATGAGCGAGCCGGTGCCGGTGGTTCCTTTAATGCTGGTCTTGAATTTGGAAAATTATTGACTGAAGTAGCAACGCTGTTTTTGGGAGGTGCTGGAGCAGCCAAGGAAGGTATAAAGCTTGGCGAAAAGGCTGTGATCAAGTTCAATGCTAGGAAAGATTTTGCCCAATTTGCTTCCAAGAAAAATCTTGCAGAACTTGCAGCTTAGGGAGATCCTGACAAACTAGCTGCTAGGAAAGAACTAACTAAACTCGCTGCTAAAGAAAAAAAGCTTTGGTTAAAAAAGAAACCCACTAAATTTACCGATAGCAAATTTGGTCAGACGAACAAAGCCTATCAGAGAGACGATTTGTTTGATCCTAATAAAAGGGTAAAATGGATGGAAAACAAAAAAGAAGTGTGGGGCACCAATATTGAGAGAATGGAAGCAGGAAGAGCACCTATAGGTTTTGATGGTCAATCTGTTGAGTTGCATCACCTAAAACAAACGCCTGAAGGGCCCATAGCAGAAATGAGCAAGGAATCTCATAACAAATATAGTTCCGTGATTCATAATAATCCAAAAACACATCAATCGCTTATAGAGAGAAAAAAGTTTGAGAAGTGGAGAGCGGAATATTGGAAGGAACGTGCTAAAGGGTATAGAGAACAAACAAACAGTAATTTAGGAGGAATAATTGATATGAGATGGGGTATCATAGGGATAGATTTTGACGGATGGGGACAGGAGCATCGGCAATAATGCTCTACGGTTGATGAAAAGAGAAAAAAGAAACTTATAGAATAATTTATGGAGAATAATTGATGAAAACCTATACCTTAGATGATGTTGCAGTATTAATTGATAAAGTGAATAAATATGATGATGAGATTATCAATTTTGGTACTGCAAAAAATGCAGTTGATGATCTTGTAATTGAAAAGGCGGAGAAAACTCTCGGCTTACAATTCACATCGTCTTACAAGAGTTTTTTAAAAAATTACAAAGGAGGGGAAATTGGTGGTGAAGAAATCTTTAGTCTTTATAAGGAGTGTGGGGAAGGTGTTCCTGTTGGTGATATTGTTTACCGAAACTTACTCGATAGAAAAGATGGTTTTGCGACACCAGAACAGCTTATCGTTTGTGATGCTGATTTTGATGAAACCTTTTATTTTGATTATACGCAGTTTAGGGATGGTGAATGCCCACTCTATGTCAGGTTTCCATTGGGCGATTGCGAATATTACGCCAGTGATTTTTATGAGTTCCTTTGCAAACGGATTATAGTACACGCGGGAGAAGAGATACCTGATGGTGATCAACCAATTGAAAAGATTGAGAACACTCCCACTCCGCAACCTATACCTTTTTACAAGAGCTTTTGGAAAAAACTATGGAAGAGGTGAAGTTGATAGAGGGAATATGGAGCGTTTATCACGCAAGTTTTGAGGATCATCTATGAAAACCTATACCTTAGCTGATGTTGCAGTATTAATTGATAAAGTGATTAAATATGATGAAGAGATTATCAATTTTGGTACTGAAGATGATGCAGTTGGTGATTTCGTGATTGAAAAGGCGGAGAAAGCTCTCGGTTTACAATTTACATCGTCTTACAAGAGTTTTTTAGAACATTGTAAAGGCGGGGACATTGGTGGTAAAGAAATCTATAGTCTTTATGATAATCCTATGGGTATTCCTGCTGGTGATATTGTTTTTCAGAACTTAAATGATAGAAAACGTGGTTTTGTGACAGCAGAACAGCTTATCGTGTGTGAAGCTGATTTTGATGAAACCTTTTACTTTGATTATACGCAGTTTCGAGATGGAGAATGTCCAATCTATGTTATGTTTCCATTGGATAATTGCGAATATTACGCCAGTAATTTTTATGAATTCCTTTGCAAAAGAATTAAAGTACACGTGGGAGAAGAGATACCTGAAGGTGAACAACCGATTGAAAAGATTGAGAACACTCCCACTCCGCAACCTATCCCTTTTTACAAGAGTTTTTGGAAAAAACTATGGAAGAGGTGAAATTGATAGAGGAAATATAGAGCGTTTATAACGCAAGTTTTGAGGATCATCTATGAAAACCTATACCTTAGCTGATGTTGCAGTATTAATTGATAAAGTGAATAAATATGATGATGAGATTATCAATTTGGGTAGTGAAGATGATGAAGAAAATGAAACAGATGATTTACAGATTGAAAAGGCGGAGAAAACTCTCGGCTTGCAATTCACATCCTCTTACAAAGTTTTCTTAAAAAAATATGGAGGAGGAGAAATTGGTGGTGATGAAATCTTTAGTCTTTATAAGGAGTGTGGGGAAGGTATTCCTGCTGGTGATATTGTTTACCGAAACTTACTCAATAGAGAACGTGGTTTTGTGACACCAGAGCAGCTTTTCGTTAGCAGAACAGATTTTGGTGAAACCTTTTATTTTGATTATACGCAGTTTAGGGATGGAGAATGTCCAATCTATGTCATGCTTTCATCTGAAGATTGCGAATATTACGCAAGTAACTTTTATGAATTCCTTTGCAAAAGAATTAAAGAAAGCGTGGGAGCTGAGATACCTGATGGTGATCAACCGATTGAAAAGATTGAGAACACTCCCACTCCGCAACCTATACCTTTTTACAAGAGTTTTTGGAAAAAACTATGGAAGAGGTGAAATTGATAGAGGAAATATGGAGCGTTTATCACGCAAGTTTTGAGGATCATCTATGAAAACCTATACCTTAGCTGATGTTGCAGTATTAATTGATAAAGTGAATAAATATGATGATGATATTATCAATTTGGGTAGTGAAGATGATGAAGAGAATGAAACAGATGATCTACAGATTGAAAAGGCGGAGAAAGCTCTCGGTTTACAATTCACATCCTCTTATAAAGTTTTTTTAAAAAAATATGGAGGAGGAGAAATTGGTGGTGAAGAAATTTATAGCCTTTATGGAGATTGTGGGGAAGGTGTTCCTGCTGGTGATATTGTTTACCAAAACTTACTCGATAGAAAACATGGTTTTGCGACACCAGAACAGCTTGTCGTTAACAGAACAGATTTTGGTGAAACCTTTTATTTTGATTATACGCAGTTTAGGGATGGTGAATGCCCACTCTATGTCAGGTTTCCATTGGGCGATTCTGAATATTACGCCAGTAATTTTTATGAATTCCTTTGCAAAAGAATTAAAGTACACGCGGGAGAAGAGATACTTGAAGGTGATCAACCAATTGAAAAGATTGAGCACACTCCCACTCCGCAACCTATCCCTTTTTACAAGAGCTTTTGGAAAAAACTATGGAAGAGGTGAAATTGATAGAGGAAATATGGAGCGTTTATCACGCATGTTTTGAGGTTCATCCATGAAAACCTATACCTTAGATGATGTTGTAGAATTAGTTGATAAATATAATGATATTATCAATTTTCGTACTGAAGAAAATGCGGCTGATGATCTACGGATTGAAAAGGCGGAGAAAGCTCTCGATTTGCAATTCACATCTTCTTATAAGAGCTTTTTAAAAAAATATGTAGGAGGAGAAATTGGTGGTGAAGAAATCTTTAGCCTTTATAAGGAGTGTGGAGCAGATATCCCTGGTGGTGATATTGTTTTCCAAAACTTAAATGATAGAAGAGATGGTTTTGCAACATCAGAACAGCTAGTCGTGTGTTACGCTGATTTTGATGAAATTTTTTATTTTGATTATACGCAGTTTCGGGATAGAGAATGTCCAATCTATGTTATGTATCCATTGGATAATTGCGAATATTACGCCAGTAATTTTTATGAATTCCTTTGCAAAAGAATTAAAGTACACGTGGGAGAAGAGATACCTGAAGGTGAACAACCGATTGAAAAGATTGAGAACACTCCCACTCCGCAACCTATCCCTTTTTACAAGAGTTTTTGGAAAAAACTATGGAAGAGGTGAAATTGATAGTGATGAAATATATAGTCTTTCTAGAGAGCCTAAGTATTACACAAGTAATTTTTATGTAAAAGAATTACAGAGCATGCTGGGGGAATGATGATGCAAACCAAAGATGTCACAGAGGTTTTAAAAAGATTGGGCTGGGAGCCTTATCGTGATAACGTGGGGGATACTTTTGCGCATTATCATCTTCCTGACTACATTGTGGGCATAGGCTATGATATAAAAAATTATGGAGAGAGCGGCAAAGAGTTTCGGTTATCGGCTAAACTCATTACTGCTTCCTATTGCCTTGCTTGGGAAAAGGATCAATCTAAGGCTTTAAGAAACAAAACTCTTCCGCCAAACGCCTCACTTTTTCATTTGAGAGATGAATTATCAAGGAAAGAATTCCCCTCCAGATTTATATAGATAAAAAGTTCCAAGAAAGGAAAATCTCATGGACGTCACAAAATTTTGTAAATTGTATTAATCATTACTTAGGCGAAAATTCTACGTACGTTTCGTCGCCGTTAATGTGTTTATTTCCATTTTCATCCTTGGTATTGGACTATAATGGAGATTTTAAAAATTGCTTTTATTCAGAAGCTTTTGTGAATCTACAAAATTATGAGGCAATAGATTGGTCAGCTCAAAGCGTTTTAAAATCTTTGAAAGAATCTGGCGCATGTAGCGGATGTCGTGGGAAGGTATTTTGTGGATAAGGTTAACCAATTTAAGATTTATAGTGTTAGCAAGTCTACAGCTCTAGTGGTTGCTGTTTTACCACTTTTTTTGTCAGAAAAATTGCATTTGTCGCAAGCGGATATTATTTTAATCGGTAGTTATTTTTTATTGCTTCCTTTGATCTTAGAAGTCCCCTTGGGTTTATTATCAGATGTTTATGGAAGTAAGCGCGTTATTTATACTGGGCTATTTTTCTTTCTTTGCGGTTTTTTAGCTCTTTTTATGAATTATGCATATTTTGCTTACGCCACTTATTTGTTGTGTATTACATTAGCAGCTGCTTGTTTCTCAGGTGCGGAAGATAGTTTACTCTTTTCTGTAGTACCAAAGCATCGCACACTGTTTTCCGTTAAGTCCGAAGTGGCTGCTGTTACCTATAGTGTGACAACGGTACTTATTTTTTTAGGGGGAATACTTTATTATGTGCATCCTGCATTGCCTGTAATTTTTCAAGTCCTTTCATTAATTTTTGCTATTTTTATGTTTTCAAAACTGACGAAGGGATTAGATAGTTTTCATATCAACGCTCATCCGAGTATTTTCACAGTTATGTGCGCCAGCCGTAAAGAAGTCAAAAACCCTTATCGCTTCACGCTTATTTTTTTAAGTGCAGTTTCAGCTTTTGCTATTTTGGTTAATAATCGAACTGTTTCTATCGCATTTTCTGATTTTTTGCCATTTCAACCTGCTATTTTGGTTTCGATTATTTTTATCATTGGGAATTTTTTTCAGCAAGTTCCAATATATTGTTTCAGAAGTATTTTTCAAAGTTTCAAAATCCTATTTTTCCCATCTTAATGATTGGTTGTATGGTAACCATTGCTTTTTTTCTCATGTCATTTCAAATCATTGCGGCTCTTATATTAGGATTTTTACTGCTATGTGTTTTTAAATCTGCTTATCGATCTTATCTGTCGTCTCTTCTTATAAATTCACTGATTGATCCCAAAGCTATCGCGACTGTTTTATCATTTACAGCCATTATTACAGCTGTTGTATCCTTTGCATTCAGTTTTTTATACGGTCATGTTTTTTCAACATTCTGGCAAGCTAATTTGTGGTTGGCAGTGGTTATGGCTGTGATTTTTGGGGTGTCTGCTTTAATTATTTTTGTCAGAAAACAAGAAATCATTTGGTTACAGCCTGAAAATGCACAATCGTCAAAACAACATTTCTTGAAACGCAAGCATCAAGAGTTTTGCTATGGGCAAATTTATCCAGAAGCATCGTGCATTAATGAAAACATCAAGGATGGTTCTTTTCGACAAAGTCTCTATCCTGCACCAAATTTGATAACACTTTGCGATGAAGTAGTCGAATGGGAGTTTATCCGGGGTACTGTATTGAGCCAAATGGATTTGCTACATCAAAAGGCGATTATTGATCAAATCAATAAGATCTTTCAAGATCGATTAAGCAAGAATATAACCTTATCACATGGAGATTTACAGCCTGATAATATCATTGTTACTCCTGATAGTTCTTTTATGGTAGTGGATTGGGATTTATGTCAAGAAGCCAGTCCGGAATTGGATATCTTAACATTTTTCACCAGTCCAAGATTATCTCTCAATTTGGAAGAACGGATAGACTATATTTCTCATTTGCTGTCTATATCAAAGGATGAATCTTTACCAATGATAAAAGCGTTTGTGGCTAAAAAAATTTCTGATTTTTGTCTATACCCAAATATTTTCATGAAACAATTAGTATTGGATTATATGAACTTGAATAAGGAATTTCATGGGCGATAATATTGTAATTTATAATGAAAATTGCAGTGCGGGCTGCAATCATTGTCCGTATTCGATGGAATGTATATGTTCCTATTACGACGAACCGTCTACAAACAGATCACATATCCGATATGCTACGTGTTAAGAAGGCTTTGCTCAATAATACAGAATTTACCTCTGCGATGTATGGAAGCAATGAAGGTGGTGGGATTCAAGGCAAAAAAGCACCTTCACCAAAACATTCTGGAGGTTATAAGAATACGGCAAATATACGGATGATTTCGCATATCGGTTGTGAAGATGGTTGCGGTTATGTTTGGCAGTTTTTAGCAGGAACGTTTCCTATGCAAATAACGAATAGGGGGCAGGCTAGGTTAGAAATGAGATGGTTATCAGGAGGAGGAGGGTGGAGTCATGGTGTAGATAGCGGATGTTTTGCACGCTCCACGGTATCTTCTTCTAGAGGTAATGAACAATTATGTGCGCGTGGTTGTAGCCATTCCCGTGATTTGTGAGGAGGGTTAGATGATAGATTATCCAGAGCATTTAAATAGCAAAGAAGATTATATGAATATGCTTTCCTTTGGTAAGGCTGAAACCGTAAGGAGGCTAGGGAATCTTTTAGCAACACGTTTTTATTGGGTTTTTGTTAAAGAGCTTGGAG
>NZ_JBHILS010000023.1:0-9259 GCF_042193385.1 Bartonella sp. TT119HLJHH
TTTCAGGTGGCATACGCTATCAGTTTTAAAACAAAACTGTCAAAACAGCGTATTTCTTTTCTATGCATTAACAAAAAGGGCAGCACAATATGCTGCCTTTTTATCTCTCCCCTATTCTTTTCTACCAGTACACACCGCCAACATTTTTCTTTAAGAAAATTAGTTAAAAAACTCAAGACAATAAAATATCGCGCTTTTAACTAGTAAAAATATCCCTTGAAAAAAACTAAAAGTCGATTGAAAAATCAATGAGCGCTATTTTATCGTAACCGTATTCAAGAAAAACATGAAAGCTATGGTATCGTCTTTGGTTTCATGATGTTGAAAGAGATCTCTATCAGGCTCAAGCATACAGTTTTTTGAAATTTTCTTGCCTACTCCTTTTCTTTAAGCATAAGCAACAAGTTTTATGCAAGCATAACACATATCTTGAATAGAAAAACTTATAATACTTATATAATATTAACATAATGTATTCATTTAATACTAAATGAATTTAAGTATAAAACATTATATGTTAAATGTATGATTTATTTTATACTTTACATAAAAATAAAAATCGCCTATTCACGTTCCATCTCTAAAATACCCATCCATTTGATATCCTTCTTATAAGCGGGGGAAGAGTGTGGGGCACTTATAATTTAGGAAAATCTTGATGTGTAAAAAGTCCCTTTTATCCTGCACGGCTGTCATAGCTGTCATGCTATTCAACACCCATCTCAATGTACATGCTGAAACTCTTGAAGTTTCCGGCGAGAAAAAAGAAGTATCTAACACAACGTATGAGATTATTAATGCGAAAGACAACGGGGAAATTACTGGCACACATTTAACTGTGGTTGGGAATAAAGACACGGATATTTACGCTGTAACAGCTGAAGGTTTTGGCAGTACGATTACATTACTGCAAGACACAGCCATTAAAGGAACTGATTTTGACATTCGTCTCGGTCTTAATGCAAAAGATGGTGCTACAATCAAAATGACTGGAGGCATTATTACGGTTTCTGAAATTGGCGCTTTCTTCGAAAACAGTATGAATGATAAAAACAAGCTGGAAGGTGTAACAATATCAAGCGGTAAAGATGACCACTTCATGGACAAGGGAATAAATGCCGACAACAAAAGCAAAGTTACTTTAGAAAACGTAACGGTTACACAAGCAAACACCAGTATATTTGCAAATGATCATTCTGAAATAACGATTTTAGGAGGAGCATTTGATGGAGAACTCAAAGGAATATCTGCTACGGAAGGCAGCGCTATTACTTTAACCTATAGTGAATTAGGCGATAATAAAAAAGGCAGTGTTCAAGTTACATCATCCCATGGTGACGGACTCTATGCAAATGGTGCACAATCCACAATCACAATGATAGGAGGAGCAGTCACTGTAGAAAATACAGCATTACTTGCAGAAAATGGCGGACATATTAACGTCACAGATGTTACTTTAAAAAAAGATGGCACCGGAATCGGTGCAATAGCCAATGATGTTGACAGCACAATTGAACTGCACGGAAATACGGTAATTAATGACGCTGTAATTGGGCTTTATGCAACAAACGGTAGCACAATCACAATGACTGGAGGAACCATTACGGCTTTTGAAACTGGTGCGTTCTTCAATGAGAGTAAAAGCGATAAAAACAAGTTAGAAAATGTAACCATTACTTATGCAAATACCAGCATAAGTGATCAAGACAAGCTAGAAAATGTAAAAACATCGGACAATGAATTAGACCCTGGATGGGAAAGTGAATTAGAAAATGAAAAAGAAGAGTTTTTATACACAGGAATAACGGCCTTTGCCGGAAGTCATCTCACTTTAGAAAATGTAACCATTACGCAAGCAGACACCAGCATATCGGCAGAAGATGGTTCACAAGTAACGATATTAGGAGGAGCATTTGATGGAGAACACACAGGGCTATACGTAATGAACGGCAGCTTCATTACTTTAGCCAATAGTAAAGAAGGCAGCGTTCAAGTTACATCATCTGATGGTGATGGACTCTATGCAGACGGTTTATTCTCTACCATCATAATGATGGGAGGGACAGTGACTGCGGGAAACAGAGCATTATTTGCACAAAAAGGTGGATATATTAAGGTCACAGATGTTGCTCTAACAACGATGGACGGAAACGGATACGGGGCAGCTTCCACCGATCCTTACAGCTTTATTGAATTGGATGGGGAGACAACGATTAATAATGCTATAAATGGACTTGATGCGGAAAACAATGGTGTCATCATAATGACGGGAGGAGCTGTAACTGCAAAAAGTGCAGCATTGTTTACCATGAACGGTGGATATATTAAGGTCACAGATGTTTCTCTAACAACGATGGACGGAAACGGAAACGGTGCAGCTTCCACCGATCCTGAAAGCTTAATTGAATTGGATGGGAACACAACAATTAATAATGCTCTCATCGGACTTTATACAGAAAATAGTGGTACTATCTCAATGGCGGGTGGAACTGTAACTGGGAAAAGCGCGGCAGTACTTACAAAAAGCGGTGGACATATTAAGGTCACAGATGTTGCTCTAACAACAATGGATGGCAACGGATACGGTGCCGCGACAAGCGATCCTAACAGCTTGATTGAATTGCATGGAAAGACAACAATTAATAATGCTTTCATCGGACTTTATACAGAAAATAGTGGTACTATCACAATGGCGGATGGAACTGTAACCGCAACAAACATGGCACTGTTTGCAGCAAACGGTGGACATATTAAGGTCACAGATGTTGCTCTAACAACAATGGATGGCAACGGATACGGTGCAGCTACCACTGATCCTGACAGCTTGATTGAATTATATGGAAAGACAATAATTGATAATGCTTTCATCGGGCTTAATACAGAAAATAGTGGTACTATCACAATGGCGGGTGGAACTGTAACCGCAACAAACATGGCATTGCTTGCAAAAAGCGGGGGACATATTAAGCTCACAGATGTTACTCTAACAACGATGTATGGCAACGGATACGGAGCAGCTACCTCCGATCCTGAAAGCTTGATTGAATTGGATGGAAAGACAACGATTAATAATGCTTTCATCGGACTTTATACAGAAAATAGTGGTACTATCACAATGGCAGGTGGAACTGTAACCGCAACAAACATGGCATTGCTTGCAAAAAGCGGGGGACATATTAAGCTCACAGATGTTGCTCTAACAACGATGTATGGTAACGGATACGGAGCAGCTACCTCCGATCCTGAAAGCTTGATTGAATTGGATGGAAAGACAACGATTAATAATGCTTTCATCGGGCTCAATGCAGAAAACAGTGGTGCAATCACAATGACGGGAGGAACTGTAACCGCTGCAAACATGGCATTGCTTGCAAAAAGCGGTGGGCATATTAAAGTCACAGATGTTGCTCTAACAACAATAAATGGTAACTATGGCGCAGCGACCACCGATCCTGATAGCTTGATCGAATTGCATGGAAAGACAACAATTAATAATGCTTTCATCGGGCTTAATGCAGAAAATAGTGGTGCAATCACAATGACGGGAGGAACTGTAACCGCTGCAAACATGGCAGTGTTTGCAAAAAACGGTGGGCATATTAAGGTCACAGATGTTGCTCTAACAACGATGTATGGTAACGGATACGGTGCAGCTACCACCGATCCTAATAGCTTAATTGAATTGTATGGGAAGACAACTATTGATAATGCTGTAACCGGACTTGATGCAGAAAATAGTGGCACAATCATAATGACTGGTGGAACAGTAACTGCGAAAACCATGGCATTGTTTGCAATGAACGGTGGACATATTAAGGTCACAGACGTTGCTCTAACAACAATGGATGGCAACGGATACGGTGCAGCTGCCAGCAATCCTTACAGCTTAATTGAATTGCATGGAAATACAGCGATTAGCAATACTTTCATCGGACTTTATGCAGAAAACGGTGGCACGATTAAAATGAATGGAGGGACCGTAGCAGCAAAAGGATCAGCATTTGTTGTAAAAAATAGCGGATATATTGATGTAACAAATGTTTCTGCAACAGCAGAAAACAGTGGCATAACATTTGATAAATCCGAGGACGATAACGCCTTAGAAATCAACTTGACAAATACAAAGATTCGCACTGAAAATAGTATTGGAATTAACGCAGACCAATCAATCGGTATAGCCAATCTCAAAAATTCAGAAATCAGTGCCGATATTTTATTAGCAGCAAAAGCTTCAACTAAAGAAAATAATTTTGCTTTTACACTAAATGCTAATCACTCGGTATTAAAGGGAAGAGCAAAAATTGCAGAAAACAGAACTGTACGCTTTGATTTGACAAACAAGACAACATGGATATTGAAAACCAGTACAAAAGAAACCGATGATGACGGAAAACTGCTTGCTATTGCTCAAAGGTCACGTTCTGATATTTCTGTGCTCAATCTTAATGATAGTTCTATTGTTTTTAATGGACCGGTAGAAGATCATTATCATACATTGCATGTAGGATCTGGAATACCAACCATTCTAGCAGTCTATAATGCCTTTGGTGAGGCAGAAATTCATTTCAACGCTATATGGACTGATGGTGTTGCAATAGATGCACAAAAAACCGATAGGCTTCTCATTCACGGTGATGTAGCAGGCACCACAACAGTTTATGTCAAAAGTGTTTCAGGGGATAAAGAGAGTGTAGAAAATGCTTCTCCTCCTTCAAATATAGGTGGACTTTCACTTATTCAAGTTTCTGGAGAAGCAAAAGAAGACTCCTTTAAATTGAAAAATGGCTATACCACCATAGGAGGAACTCCTTATAAATATACGCTAACTTCCTATGGACCAGTATCAAGTTATGGCAAGGCCAATGCTAACCAAAACTTATTCGATGAAAAGGATAAAGATTTCTGGGACTTCCGCTTGCAGCCTGAATTTCTTGACCCCGATTCAAAAGTAAGAGCAGTTGTACCACAAATGGCAAGCTATTTGGTTATGCCAAATGCCCTCTTTTATACTGGATTGGCCGATATGGCCAAGCAAAATGCACTTTTAGCCAATATGAGAACAACAGTCTTGGGAGAGCAGAAAAATCTAAAAAACAGTTTCTTCCTCTCTACCTATGGGGGTACAGGAACCTTATCCTCGAAACGCGGTCCCCTTAAATATGGTTATGGTGCTGATATTCGCTACGCTGCTATACAAGGTGGGGTTGCATTGACTACGTTAGAAGGGCACAGAACTACTACACATCTTGGTCTTTTAGGCACCTATGGGCAGCTGTCTTTCACTCCAAAAGAGATGCAGGATGCAAGTAAAAGCACCCTAGATAAATGGTCTCTCACTGCCTATGGTAGTGTACAACATGACAGTGGTTTCTATATCGATACGCTTTTATCCTATGGGATAATAAAGGGCGATATCACCAATGCTATCATTGGTAAAACCGCGAAATTGAACAATGTAAAAATGTTGAGTATTTCCACCACCGTTGGCAAACAATTTTCTACCGGAATGGAAGGTTTAACCTTCGAGCCCCAAATACAACTTGCTTATCAACATTTGATGTTTGATACCATTGAAGATGCTGATAATTTAAAAATTGATATGAACAATCCTTCTCAATGGTTGATCCGTGTTGGTGGACGTTTAACCAAAACCATTATGACCACTGAAAATGGTCCTGCCATTTCCTTCTATGGAAAAGCAAACTTGATCAAAACCTTTGGTGATGATGGTACCATCCAGATTGGCAGAGATTTTGACCTTGATCCCATGGGAACAGCAATTGAGGGCGGCGTTGGCATCAATGCACAACTGTCTCACAATTTCTCTCTTTACGCTGATGTAAGCTATCGACAAAAGCTTCAGAAAACTGGTATAAGTGGTGCAAGCTTTTCAGGTGGCATACGCTATCAGTTTTAAATCAAGGCTGTAAAAATAGCCTATTCATTCTATTCAATTTAACAAAAAGGGCAGCACAATATACTGCCTTTTTTGTACATTAAAGTCATCCTTTTTCCTTTTAAAGCACCCTTCCCTCTTTATACTTAGTTCTTTACGAAAATCCCCAAGACAAGACACAACAAACGCAACAGAGCACTTCTATCCCCAGTGAATGAAGAGTACTTCCTACTTTGAAAAAAAGAGAAGTCTATTAGAAATAAATTAATACCACTGTGTTGAAAGATGAAAGCCCACTTTAAGCCCAAGTAAGTTAGCTTTTTTACTAGCTTCTTCTACATCCTTTTTTGTTCCCTCATAACCCCAATTTGCGTCATCTACCATCAGGTAAAAGATGTTATGGTACCACTATATCAGTATCTCACAATATTTCTCTGAATAATAATATTCAAAATTATAATTCTTTAAATAAAATCCATTATAAATACATTTTGTATTAGACATAATTAATATCAATTATTTTTTAATTTTGACAAAAAACCAAAAATGTCTTACCAAATAAAAACAATTACTGAAATTAATAACAACTATCCATTTTCACTTCTTCTTATGAAGTTCGCGGGGAAATGAATATTTGGGGGCTATCATAAGGAGAATACTAGTGTATAAAACATCCCTTTTATCATGCACAGCTGCAGCCGCTATCATCCTGTTCAACATCCAGTTCAGTGCACATGCTGAAACCCTCGTAGTTTCTGAGGGAAAACAACAAGAAGTATCCGATAAAACCTACGAAACTATTCACGCAAAAGACGGTGGCAAAATCATTGGAAAACATTTAACCATTGTTACGAATAAAGATATAAACCAAGGCACAAACCAAACCGTCTATGCTGTAACAGCAGAAGGTGCTGACAGTGCGATTGAGTTACTGGATGGCACAACCATTAAAGGCACTGGTTCTGGTATTTTCTTAGGCCTTGAAGCCAAAGACGGTGCTACACTTCAAATGACTAAGGGAACAATTACATATTCTGGAATGGAGGCCTCCTCATCTGGCATTTTATCTAGCACTGGTGCTTCCTTTTCTGACAGTAAGAGTAAAAAAAACAAGCTGGAAGACGTGGTAATATCGAGTGAAAACGATAACAGTTCACTATCCTTAGGAATAAGTGCTAAAAACAGCACAGTAACCTTGAACAATGTAACCGTAACACAAGCACTAAAAGGCATATTTGCAGATGATCACTCGACAATAACAATCTCTGGAGGATCATTTCGTGCAAAAAATACAGCAATATCTGCTCAAAATGGCAGCATCATTACTTTAAACAACAATGTTACAGTCGCATCATCTAATGGTACTGGACTCCATGCAGATGGTATAGAATCCAAGATCACAATGAAAGGAGGGGCTGTCATAGGAGGAACTGTTATAGGAGGAAGTTTGAATGGATATGAAAGCGTATTACTTACAAAAAATGGTGGACGTATTGAAATTACGGATGTTACTCTAACAACAGATGGCAAAGGAACCGGTGCACTTGCACTTGGTTCTGATAGCATAGTTGAATTAAAAGGTAATACAAAGATTAACAATGCTTTGAACGGTCTTGGAGCATTTGATGGTGGTAAAATCACCAGCGAAAATTTAACACTCATCGGTTCTGGAGCAAAAGAAGAAAGCACTGGTGTAGGAGTTGACCTGCCTAACAGCAAGATCGAACTAAATGGAAAAACAACCATTGAAAAATTCACACATGGGCTTGAGGCACGAAATGGTGGACAGATTGATGTCACGGATATAGCTTTAACAACGAATGACGCGGGAACCGGTGCACTTGCACTTGGTCCTGATAGCAGAATTGAATTGCACGGAACGGCAACGATTAATAATATTTTGAAGGGTCTTAGAGCAATAAATGGTGGCAAAATTACCAGCGAAAATTTAACAGTAGTCGGTGGTAAAGCAATTAATGAAAATCTCGGCAAAATAAGCACTGGTGTACGGACAGAGGATTCTGGTAGTGAAATTCAGTTAACCGGCAAAACAACCATTCAAAATGTCGATGAAGGTTTTTATGCAGACGGTGGAAGTCAAATCATTAGCGGAGATTTAACAATAACCGGTGGTGAGTCCGAAGCAGCAACCGTTGGTGTAAACATTTGGGATGCCGATAGTATAGTTGAATTCAATGGCAAAACAACCATTCAAAATGTTGATGTTGGTCTTTTTGTCATTGAAGGTAGCACAATTAAAACGAGCAATCGTGCTATTGATACTAATTCTAAAAGCCTAGATACCCAATCCGATACTCCTCAGAAGGGGAAGAAAAATACAATAGAAGCAAAAATGGCTGCACTGGTTGTAATAAATGGCGGACATATTGATCTGACAGATGTTTCTGCCACAGCAGAAGTTGCCGGTTTACAATTCGCAACTTTCTCCGATAATAATCCGAATAGCTCGCATGATCCACAAAAATATCATAGTAATGAGATCAATCTGACCAATGCAGAGCTTCATGCTGAAAATGGTACAGGAATTTTCGTTAGAACTGTTGTTGAAAAAAGCATCGAAGATGCTGCTGCTCCATCAATCGGCACAGTCAATCTTAAAAAATCAGAAGTCCATGCTGACGTATTATTAGGAGATGGTATTTTTTGGGACAAAACATCATGGAAAGATAAAGATTTGTGGGATGGTAAAGAGGTTAAAACGATCTCCAACGGCACCTTCACATTAAGCGCAGATCAGTCTATTTTAGAGGGCAGAGCAAATATTGCTAAAGACAGAAATGTGCACTTTGATCTGAAAAACAATACAACATGGACGTTGAAAATTAGCAAAAACGAAAAAGATGATGATGGCAATCTCCTTGATATCGCTCAAAGATCTCGTTCTGATATTTCCAAGCTTAATCTCGATAACAGCTCCATTATCTTTAATGGACCAACAGAAGATCATTACCAAACATTGCATATAGGTTCTGGTAAACCAGACACGCAAGAAGTCTACAATGCAACGGGTGATGCAAAGATTTACTTCAACACGGCTTGGAGTGATGGTGCTGCAATAAATGACCAAAAAACCGATAGGCTTTTGATCCATGGGGATGTCTCTGGCAACACATCAGTTTATGTCACGGGGCGCTTAGAAGAGAACAATATCGAAGCAAATACCTCTGCTGCTGCCAATGTCCGTGGTCTTTCACTTATTCAAGTCTCTGGAAAAGCAGAGGAAAACTCTTTCAAACTGGTAAATGGCTATACCACAAGAGGTGGCTTACCAGATATGTATACACTACGTGCCTATGGACCAGACTCAAGCCAAGGCAACGCCGATATTGCACAAAACCTCTT
>NZ_JBHILS010000024.1:0-8909 GCF_042193385.1 Bartonella sp. TT119HLJHH
AATGTAAAATCCCATAAACATAATAGAACAAATCATCTTTTGTTATGGTTTGATTAGGATAAGCGGCTTTAAAATGTGCTAATCCCTCATCCGTAATGGCATCACGCCTCTGTAAACCAGCAGTTTTGTTTTCCTCTATAGAGTCTGTAAATAAATGGGATTGTTTCTCACTTTTACTTTTTGAGACCGTAGTATCTTCGTAAATATATCTTGGAAAGCATTGACTTTTTTCTATTGAATCAAAATTAGGTAAATCCTTACTCATTAGTACAGAAAAACCTTTCATTGCACCTACGCCTGTCACTTGTATTACTCTATTTTCAACCGCTTGTTCCATCGGGAATATACATGGAATTTGAGCAACCATTTCATTAAAGGCACGATTATAATAGAGCCATTGTTGTGTAAAAGGACGATATAAACTTTGAATAAGGCATGTATCTTCAAATTCAAAAATCTTTCCTTTAGTTAAATGTTTCTTAAGATTAATACTCCAACTAATTTTACTTTCATCGGCATTAACAAAATTGTCTACAGTTTTAGTACCTGTTTTACCGTCATTATGTGTATAAACACCATTAAAACGCTCCACTTCACTATTGTAGAAAGTAATCATATTACTCATATTTTTCGCGAGAGTTTCATTGCTTGCATTGTATGCCCAAGCATCACGATTGGTTTTTAGACCACAAGAATAAATCTCAAACAGTTTTTTACTATGAGGTTTCTTATCACCTAAAGCTAGGAATGTCTTGAAACTGTCATCACGTTGACCAAGCCAATCATTATGCTTATCCGGTATAATTATTTGCCAACCTTGTTTGCTCTGTGTAATACCATCAATGCTACCAAATTTTTTAATTGTCTTAAGCTTTTTTTCTCTTGTGAGATAATCTCCAATATCACGGAAATATATTTTCCCACGCTGTTGAGATTCTGGATTTTTTATGAGAATAGAGATAGCTATGGGAGCACGTGATCCAGAACCAAAAATCTTACCACCTTCTTTTCGCGAAAGTTCTCCAGAGGTTCGTTGATTACCCCGTAAATGGAAAATGTAAAGGCTGCTAAATTCCTTAACGAGGCATTTTCTTAAACCATTTAAAGAACATGCATTAATAAACCCTGCGTTTGTCACAAAACCAATAATACCACAATCTTTTATACGGTCACTTGCCCATCGAATTGCTCGTATATAGCTATCATAAAGTGCTTGCATATTGATTGATTCAGATTGAGCAGCATAAGTTTCACTGATACGATTATCTAATATGGGATAAGGGGTATTCTTCGCATTATCATTAGCACTTTTTTGACCAGTTGAATAAGGCGGGTTGCCGAAGATAACTTCGATAGTCAAATTTTTCTGATGTTCCAAATATTCACTGTTTTCTTTGAGTATACCTTCCATAAGATCTTGTTTTTCAATCATTCGAAACGTATCAGTCAAACCAATATGCTTGAAAGGGATATAATTTCCTTTCATAAGACCATGATAGGTTGCTTCGATATTAATGGCTGCTATGTAATAGGCTAGCAAGACAATCTCATTTGCGTGGATATCATAACGGTATTTATATTCCATATCCTCTGGTTTGATGAGATTGGATTGTAATAGCCGTGTGATAAAGGTCCCTGTTCCAGTGAAAGGGTCAAGAATAGAAACACCACGTGATCCTAGACTTTTTCCAAATTCATGACGCAACACATCATCAACAGAATGAATGATAAAATCAACAACCTCAATGGGAGTATAAACAATGCCTAATTTTTCTACTGTACGCGGAAAAGCATAACGGAAAAATTCATTGTAAAGCTCTACAATTAAGCTTTGTTGTGCTTCAAGAGTGGTAATTCCGCGGGTGTAAAATTGTACACTCTTAGAAATATTTTTGAGATCTTGAGATTCTTCTTTAGGAGTAACTTTATCAAGGGTATTGAGTACGCGTTGTAAAGCACAAGATACGGGATTCTCTTGAACAAACTGATGCCCCTCAAATAAAGCATTAAAGACTGGACGCGTCACAAGATGTTGCGCAAGCATTTCAATCGCATTTTCTTCGGAGATAGTTGTATTTAAATTACTACGTAATTCGGTCATAAAATCATTAAACACCTGCCGTGTTTCAGTTTCTGATTTCGTCAAAACCTCAGTTAAGCGTGTGATATGAGTTTGAGCAAGATCACCAACATTTATTGCCCATTTTTTCCAATAGCTAGGGTCGTAAAATCTATTAACAATAGCAGTTCTAATGACATCTTTACTTTTAGAAAAAAGGGGGAGTTCTCCTTGTTCTTCACATGTGTGAGAGGATTCGTAAGTTGCTAACCCAATATTAAGTCCTGAATACTCTAATTTTGAGCGTATAGGTAAATCATCAATAACTATAGTCGTATCTTCTAACGCAAGTTCTTGAGAAGCAGCAACGATTTCAAGAGCATCGCTTACGTCTTGTTTTTTGTGCATATGGTGAATTATTTTATTAAAGTTATCATCATGAGCACGTAAAGCATTGAGAACTTGCCAGATGACATTATACTTTTGGTTGTTTTCTAAGGCTATTTCCGGCGGAATGTCAGCGGGTATCCCAATGGGTAGAATGATATAGCCTCTTTTTTTACCCTCTGCTCGACGCATGACACGTCCTATCGCTTGAATAATCTCAATTTGACTTTTGCGCGGGTGTAAAAATAGAACGGCATCAAGAGCAGGAACATCAACACCTTCAGAAAGACAGCGTACATTGGTAAGTACACGACACGTATTTTCCCCCGCATCTTCCTTTAACCATTCAAGTTGTTTTGTACGCTCTTTAGCACTAAAGGTTCCATCAATATGGGCAAGGGTACAGTTAAGAGGAGGAGTATCTTTATAGTTTTTATGAAGAGCGCGCAAAGATTCTTGCACTTTTTCTTTTTTGAATCTCTTGCATATGCGTTTAGAAGTCTCAATATCTTTGCAAAAAGCTAAAGCTCTACGCATGGGGTTGGGGTCATCTTTAAGATCAAGTTTCAGATCCATTTTAGTAAGAGCTCTATAACAGCCATTAATCTTGGTCCTATCGTCAAGAATAAGTTCATAATTCTTATCGGTAATCAGATGTTGAATGGATTGGCTTACTTCTTTTTCATTGACAACTAATATGATAACTTTACAAGGTGCTAACAGCTTATCCTCTAAAGCACGTGAAAAGTTGTAAGTGTAAAGTTGTTTGCCATAGAGTTTTTCATTATCCATGGACACCAAAACGTTATTGGATAAGAAAGCATTCCTTTTCAGCTTGTCACTAAAGATCTTTGGGGTTGCTGTCATGTAGAGGCGTTTTTTGCCTCGAATAATGCTATTGTCATGAACCTTGATAAATTCAGATTCATGCTTTTCTGTTCCCAACACAACACCAGTTGTTCTATGGGCTTCATCACAAATGATCAGATCAAATTCAGGTAACCCATGGGTATTTTGTGCATCCGAAATCACTTGGATAGAATGATAGGTTGAAAAGATGACCGTCATTGCATCTGCTAGGTTTTCGCAAGCTTCTTTGGCAAGGGCTTTCGCATCCGTGGTAGCAGGGAGAACAAGATCTGATGTTTCCATGCCAACAATATCATCTTGGTTTTTACGACGCTTGCCTACTTTCGTATCAGAACAAACCGCAAAGGAACGCAACGGGACTTGTGCATCGGCTGTCCATTCACGGATTGTTTGCGAAACTAAAGCCAGAGAAGGAACCAGAAACAACACACGCTTGCCTGTTCCTGCTATGGTTTCTGCTATCTTAAGGCTAGTGAAAGTCTTCCCCGTTCCACATGCCATAATTAGCTTGCCACGATCTGCTTCTTTTAACCCTTCACAGACTTTCTTGATGGCTTCTTCTTGATGTGGACGAGGCTCTTTTGTTGATTTCAGAAGAACTTCTTGTTTTGTTGCAAATATTTGCCAATCTATCCGACTGTTTTCCATATGACGAAGGTCAGTACGATAAACGGGTATCGCTTGTCCTTTAATCATGGCATTCACATTGTCACTTAATTCCACTTCTGTGGTATCAACGAGAAGACGATATTTAAAGATGTCTTTTCCAGAGGCAGCGATAAAGCTATCAATATCTTTTTTACTGATCTGATGGTCAGCTTTATAAAATTTACATTGAATAGCCACATATCCCTCTTGATGACGAAGCTTTCCCACCAGATCAATGCCGATATCATTTTTATTCCAACCTTCACGCTCTTCAGCCCATTCATAATAGGTTTCTACCTTTTCATAGCGTCCATAATGAAGAGGGTCATGCATAAGATAAGCCATGACAAGATTTTCAAACAATGTTCCCAATTCACGAGGTGATTTTGCTTGTTGACGATAATATTCTAAGAGAGAGCGTAAAGAGACATGTTCATGATCAGAATGATGAGGGCGAAGCATAAAGAATAAACTCCATGACAATATATTCTATTGATTAATTCTCTTCAAAAGAATCAAAATGAAGCTTATTAAATCCATTTTGAATGAATAGTGTGAAAAATTCGGAAAATGCTAAAAAGCGGATAAATTTTTTTCAAAAGTTTTTTTTAATGCTGTTTATCCACAGCCCATGACATGGGATAAGATCAGCAAAATAGTGAAATTTGCTGTTTATTTGATGTGTTAATTGACCTGTTAATCAAGACAAATGCACCATGGACTTTAAAACATCATAATGAGTATTTTGATAAGTTTTATGAATTATTTTATAGATAGGTTTTGTCTGTTTTTAACCCCCCCAAAACACCTACAAAACATATATTATTGGTTGAATTTATAGGTTGTAATGTCGATATAGGTTGTTTTTTTAGATCTGTAAAATATTAACCACTTGAAATATAATAACTTTTATTTTTGACTAAAAAATATATATAAAGAGGGGTAAAAAGAACCCCCATAACCCCCATAACTAATGATGGGGAGTGCTTTAAAGGTTCACTGTTATATTGTTTAATGTTTTATAAGATTTCCAAATTGCCTCAGTGTGATGTCTTATGACTTTTCACTAAGGGGTGCCATTCATAACGTATGGTAGGTCGACCGCCTTGGGAGTTATTCTCTCCAGAGATTTCACGAATATAGTTACAACGACATAAAAGCTCTAAAGCTTGCTTAACGGTTTGATTGTCTGTTAAACATTTCCAATCACGTTTATAAACATCCCTTGCTGTAAAAATATCGGGTAAATGATCACAGCGTTCAACAATTAATTTTGCACGCTCTGCTGTTAATGTATCATTCGCCGCATAAAGACGTTTTGCATGACTTAATAGATATTTTTCCCAACGCAATGCTGTTGTAATGGCATATAGACCAATTTCAAAACCACCACTATCAAGAAGTTCAAAAATTAACGCAAGGCTTGCTATGGTCTTTGGCATTTTTAAAACATGCGATTGTAAGCTTTCGGAGAAACGACCCCCTTTTGCTTCTCTATGAAGGTTTTCTAACCATTCATAAAATTTCTCTTGTGCTTTTGGCATAAAACGCATGATCAGCGGGTGTTCTGGAGAACCTAATCGTTTATCACGAAAAGAGCGAAAAACACCTTCATACTTTTGCCAGCCCTCTTGATTGGGCGGTCTATCAATCAATTTCCATTCTTGATTTTCATCGGGCCACACAATCATTTGAAACCGTTGCAATAAACCGTCATCGTTTATTCCATGGTGCATGGCTTGAATGATGGGAATAATTCGTGAAGGTTGAATGCCTCCAATTATTGATAACGTTACATGGGGGATAAAAATGGTTCCCCGCTCGATACGGTCATAGGTAAATTGATCATCTCCATTAAAAGCTGTGAGATAAAAAGCACGGTCTGTTTGATATTTCTTTCTTTCTAGATTGGTTAAAAAACCAGATAACTCATCACGAACCATTAAGAGACCACGGGGGGTTTCTTTTAAGAGTTCCCCAAGCTTTTCAACCGTCACATCATTGACAATAAAACGAGAGACATCATCATCATGTGTATTATCTTTAGAAGGGGCTTCAGACAAAAGAGCACGGGCTGTTTCAAGATCTCCTTTTTTGATCGCTTTATGGGCTTGTTTTTCCTTTTCTCGTTTGTCTAAAGTTTCAAATCTCTCTTCAATTTCTTGTTTTTCTTTCTGTTTTAACCACTCTTTATACCATTGCTTTTGAAGGCAAGTAATGGGCGCTAAAGCGGCTTTCATGGCTGGTGTTTTATATGTTGATGATTGACCAATAAGAGCGCCCCAGAGATTAGGGACAATCGTCCAATCATCATATTGTTTTGGAGCAACCCGCACGCCATTACCAATGACAGCCGCCAAACCGCATAAAGCAGAGACAGCAATAAAATCCATTGGAGCTTGTTGACGCTCTGAAACGTCATAAACATAGCGACTTAAAGTTAAAGGCATTTGCGCAGCATGAAAAGGCTCGACGGGTAAGAGAGTATATTCAAGTGGTTTTAATTCCCCCCCAACCGTTTTGTTGCAAGGCTTGTTCATAAGGAATGGCTTTTAAACAAGCATTATCGTTATCATTGACAGGGGTATTACTCTCTAAAATATTTTGATTATCTTTTGTCATATTACTTACCTTGAATAATAGAGAAAATCATTGAAATCTAAAGCGTTAGGGGCTTGCATGATAAAGACCTCAAAGCCTTGGCTATAAGCACGTGCAGCTAGGGTAAAACCTGCTTTACGACCCGCATCATCGCCGTCCATTGCAATTGTCAGATGTCCTTTTGTATGGGGTAAATTCATACGCATCATGCCACTGGTTGAAAGAGACGCCCATAAATTCACGGGCTCTGATAACAACCCAGACAGCAGAGACAGCCCCGTTTCAATGCCTTCACAAATAACCAGATGTTTTGGATTGGCTTGACTTAAATGCACAGCACCGCCCATTACAGATCCCAACATGGCTTTTGCTGGTTTCTGATCTGTTTTGCAGCCATTGGCTTGTAAAAAGGTTCTATGAATAGCAAAGGAGCCAGCACCCTTAACAAGAGCCACCAACGCGGGCAGTGTAATCCCTAATGGGTGCGGACAGTTGTCGTGAAAGCGTAAATCAGCAGGCAAATCACATGTAATACCCCGCATACGTAAATAGGTTTCTGCTAAAGTATTTTTGATTGGTTGGCATTGTTGCCAAATTGCTTTTGCTCTCTCTGCTTTCTGTTTTGCTCGTTTGAGATCAGCAGAAATCTGTTTTGATAAAGAAAGCGTCTGATCATAAGCTTGTTTTCCAAGCAAGCCAATTCTGATGAGCGCTTGTATGATCTCTCTAAAAGAGCAGCCAGCATAACAAGTGAGTAAAAGGCGCCCATCATGTCCATTGGTAAGGGATAAGCTAGGCAGCCTATCATCATGAGCAGGACAACGGGCTATCCCATAATATCCATGCCAAACCCCATGCAAGGCATTTGTGATGCCCCGAGCATTTATATTAAGAAAACATGTTTTTATCCTATGAATATTGCACCATAGGACGGATTATGCTAACTCTAGGGTAATGAGTTTGAGAAAGCCTTGTCCGTCCTTACGTGACAAGGTTTTTTTTATGCCGCGTCACTTTGACGTTGCTGTTTTGCTTGTTCGATGACATTGATAAGATCCGATTGTAACCAACGCGATAAAAAACCAAATTTTAGGGGTTTGGGGAGAGAGCCATTGGTCACATGACGGCGGAATGTTGATACACTCATATGAAGCAATTTTGCACTTTCACGGTCTGTCAAAAGAATATCATTTTCTATCATACTAAAATCCTTTCTATCAAAAAATGAGAACAAATCATAACTATTTATTAACCACATTTTGGTTCATTTAGAAAGATGTTTTATTTATAGAAAACAATATTTTATTATACAATTTCTGATGTGATACGTGATGAATCTTATTGAGAAAGAATGAGAGAGAAGAGAGCTAAAGTTATCCACAGATCATGGGGTTATGCACCCCATATCTTAAGATTGACCAGTGACATATGCCGCCCATTTATCCATATAGACACGACGCTGTTCTAGATAGTCAGTACGACGATAGGCACGCTCTACTTTGCCGCCAACTGTATGACCTAGAATGGTTTCAGCGACTTCATAGGGGGCATCGGTTGTTTCAGCAAGCCAATCGCGTAAACTAGAGCGAAATCCATGCGGACGTGCTTCAAGTCCAATCTGTTGCATATATTGTGACATGCAATTCTCACCAAGAGGACCTCGACCAGTTGCAGAAAAAAAGAAATCATTGCGTGAAAGCGAGCGCGCTTGTTTTAAAATGTCTAATGCCTCTGTTGATAAAGGCACACGAAACTCTTTTGTCGTATCACGCTTTCCTTTCATATTTTCAGCAGGGATTGTCCAGATATCACCTTCAATCTGATCTTTATGGATATAACGTAAAGGGCGTGTACGAACCCCTGTCAGAATAAGCAAGCGCAAAGCTAAATGTGTCATTGTTATCGTTTTACTGAGTGTCTGATAAAAGGCAGGAACATCTTTCCAATCCATGGCTGGTATATTTTGTGTTTTATGGAGTTGTTTACCTAAAAGAGCACGTGCTTTTGTTGTTGCTTGTAAATCAACATCTAATCCTAAGGCAGCCGCATGTTTGAGACATATATTAAGACGATTCAGTGCTTTCTCTGCTGTTGCAGCTTTTGAATGCCAAATGGGAGTAAGAACATTGCGTATTTCTGTTTGTGTAATCTCAGAAACCGGCAGACAGCCTAATTTGGGCAGAATATAAAGCCGTAAAGGTAAAAACCAGTCTCCAGCCTTACCATCATCTTTTAATTCAGCTTTACGACTTTCAAAAGCATCTAGAGCAATATCTTTTAAGTAATGGAGATTGCTTATTGCCTCACGCTTTTGTTTATCGCGTTCTTTAATGGGGTCACGCCC
>NZ_JBHILS010000025.1:0-8800 GCF_042193385.1 Bartonella sp. TT119HLJHH
AGTACAGCAAATGCATCACAAACAGTAATATCTTCTCATATTGCTGCCCCTACAGATAATAACGAACATCAACAGCATCATTCACACTCTTAAAGAAGAAAGAAAGTAAAGATGGATTATGGTTTAGCGGCAATTATTATACTTTTTACGACCAATGTAATTACGGTTTTTTGTTTGTGGGCCTATCGTAAAGTTTTTTATTTATATCGTAAAAAAGAGCAAAGCTATGTAAATGTTTTGCAAAAATCATATTATACTTTTTATATTTTGAAAGATTTAATACAGGAAATAGGTTTTCCAGAAGGCTGTACAATCGTTTTTAATAATTCTGATTGGAATTTTTCTTTTGATGAAAACAACCATTTAATAGCCAAAAATTCTTTAGGACCAGAATTGTCCATAAAGATGCATGGCGACACAAAATATTTCAAAGAAAACTCTCAAAAAATTTTTGAAAAACACAATCGGTCCAAACATTAAATGTAACGAGATGAGGCATGCAGTGTATTTTTGAATTGAGTAAGTTCATTTTTTTTAATTTATGACTAAACGCTCTGTCATAGCAAACATATAAATACGTAGAGCCTTAAGGGGGGGATTATGATCACTCATTTATATTTAATGAAAGAAGGGGATGCGCATGTCTAATGGTATGCCATGGATAAGATTCCATTTGTATGACTGGATAAGTGGTACAGATGGAATGACGTTAGAGCAAAGGGGCGCTTATATGACGCTTCTCGTTCGCATGTACGATAAAAAAGCACCAATTAAAGAAGATTTTGAAACGCTTGCACGTGCTTGCAATTGTTCGCAGAAAAAATTTGCAGCTATTGTCGAATACTTAATGAGGAATGATAAACTTGTTGAGACAGATAATGGATTGTGGAATACGCGCGTTGAAGAAGAGCTGAACGATTTTGCTGATAAAAAAGAGCACATATCGCAAGTTCGTAGTGAGGCTGGTAAAAAAGGTGCACAAGCAAAAAACAATACAAAACAACATGTTAATAATTTTGCTGAAGCAAATGACAAGCAAAACGTTTTTTTTGCTGAAGCAAACGCTAAGCAAAATCAAGCTATAAAGAACCAGAATAAGAATATATATAAAAAAACTAAAACTATCGTTTTAGCAAAAAAAGAAATTGGTTCTGAAAGTTTAGAAACAAACGAACAGGTTGACGAGCCAACAGAGGTTGCTGCTGTTGAGACCACATCAGAGCAAATCACAACGGGTGTAGAAAACCAACCTCCCATTCACGAGCAAGAGAACGTTCCCAAAAAAGCAAAACGAGCGCAAGCTAATCGCGGTTGTCGATTGCCAGAGGATTTCAAACCTAATTTGCAATACGCAATCGATCAAGGATTAACGCATGATGAGGCGCTGTTAGAAACCGAACGGTTCACAAATTACTGGATAGCAAACCCAGGTAAAAATGCAAACAAACGAGATTGGCAAAGGACTTGGTACAATTGGGTCACAAGCCCTATCGGAACGCTAGCAAAGAAAAAAGCAAGATTAGAACAGGAAAAACGGTTAGGTGGTTATCATGGAAAATTCACTCAGAAAACTTTCACAGAACAGCTTGCAGAAGGCTTCAACGAACTCAGAGATCATCTCTCATCTGGAGAAGATTATGGAAATGATCAGTCCGGGGTATCCATTGACGCTGAAAGCTGGGAATACATTGACGAAACAGGAGGAAGAGCAAACCTTAGATGCTTGCAATCTTCTACAAGCGTTGCTCTCTGTGAAAGCTTCAGTTAAGCAAATTGAGCAAGCTTCTTTCCTACTCTCAAGCATGAGAGTCCCTGCGAACACAGATTCCAAAGCCGTTGTTCTATCCTATAGCATGATGCTGGAACGGATTTCAGCATATGCTCTGAAAAAAGGCGTCGAAGATATCGTAACTGGTCAAGCAATTGGGATATCAAAAACATTTATGCCAACTTGTGGAGAGCTTTTAACTTATTGCCAGACACTAGAAAATACCCTTCTTTCAAAAGCCGAAACTGTACGTAGAGCAATTGAAAACACATGTGAGAAAACACTCAAAGAAAAAACAGCGAAAGAGCATTTTAGACCACTAACGCTTGTTCACAAGCAAGAGCTTGAAGAAACTTTAAATGGCATTGGTGGGATAATGAAACGCTTTGGTCCACAGCAAACTAGTGAAAAGTGCTGATCTTTTTACGATTAGACATGCGTTTAAATCGACAAAAAAGCACCTTACAAAGCGATTTAAAGATTTTATGATAAACCTATCCGAAATATAAAACGCTCTGTATGATCAAATTTGAGGCAAATAGACCAATTGGTAAAATTATGGACTAAAAACATGAGAATATTAAAAGACCTGTTCTTAAAAAAGCGTAAACAACCCATGCAAAAAGAGTTTGTTGCAACAGCTGTTGGTTATGTTCCTTGGGGGGACGGAGCAGAGGAGTATTTTTACAACCTCTACGAATATGAAGACGGCACAAGAGAGTGTGAAAAGTTTGATGGCGGCCAGTATTATACCACACCAGAAAATGCGGATTTTAGTACCAAAGCGCAAGTAAAAGCATGGGTTTACGGTGGGAATATTCCGAAAAGCGTTCTCAATTACGAACCTCTTATAGACGAGATCAATAAAGAGATCAAAAAATTATCGAAAACCGCAGGAAATAAATATGTTTACAGATAAACAGCTAAGAGCCTTGTTTGGCATTATAACTTTTATATTTTTATGTTTTTTAGGAATTAAAAAAAATCCCTACTTTATCCAAAGTATTTTGATATTTGCATCTTTTGGTTTGATAATAATAACAAATATTTTTGTAATTTTATGCAATTCTCATATTCCTTTTGAATTGCAAAATAATCCAAAATATAAAGATGATGATACAACGGGTTGGGTGAAACTAACACGTGATTTACAACAGTATATGCACAGACTTTTAAATATAATAATTTTAGCGCTTGTCGTTTTAATTTTTCCAAATAGTTATAAAGAAACGGTTTCTTTGCCTGTCACTTCTAAGCACGTGGAACACCAGTTTTCTTTTTCATTGGATACCGTATTTGGGTATTTAGACATTGTACTTTGGTACTATTTTTTATGCTGTGTATTGTTTCTTATGTTTCGTACACGCAATTTAATAAACATATCCATCTACATACTACAGTCTTGTACTAAAAAGCCATAGTAAAATCTCTGATTTATAAGACTTTTTTGGTTAATCGGTATTGTATCTTCTTAACATCGATTGATGAAATCAACAAAACATCAAAAAACACCTAAAAAGGCACGTAACGATGACTCATATCTGCTCACCATTAAGATATCCAGGCGGCAAGGCTATACTTTATGGAAAAGTCAAAGAAATTTTTGAAAAAAACACAATATCATTTCTCAAAGCAGCTTGATTGCATGAATAGGAGTTTTAATCACATGCTTACACTATTTGGCAAAACTTTACGCAAAATTCGCCTTGATCACTTTGAAAGGCTCTTAGATATGGCTGATAAACTAGGCATCTCTATAGCATTTTTATCTTCTGTAGAAATTGGCAAAAAGCCTATACCTGCTGACATGGAAGAAAAGATCATTGAGAAATATGCTTTAGATGAAGAAACGGCTTCTATCTTGAGAAGAGAAGCAAATATTTGTCGTAAGAATTTTACAATGAACTCTTCTGCCCCACTTAACCATGAAATTTCTAACACGTTTGTTAGAATGTTTAAGTCTCTTTCACAACAAGATCTGACAAAGTGCAAGGAACTCATGGAGAAAGTAGAAAAAAAACGGTGCTTGCAGAATAGAATACCTTGATCCCCTTATTTTATACACCGTAAACATAATTTTATATGTTAAAAAACAATAATATCCTTTTGAAATAATTGAATAAATATGCAAATTATGCTAAGATTTTTCATGTATAAATTGCTAATCTAATGGGGCTACAAATATGCTAAATAAAGTGACGTTAATCGGGCGCCTTGGTGCTAATCCCGAAAGCAAAACAATGAATTCTGGAGCAGAAATAGTCAATTTTAGTATAGCGACTTCTGAGAGCTATACAGATAAAAAAACCAATCAAAAAGTAGAGAAAACAGAATGGCATTCAGTTGTGATTTTTAATCCACATTTGGCAAAAATTGCACTTCAATATCTCAACAAAGGTTCAAAGGTTTACATAGAAGGAAAATTACAGACACGCAAATGGCAAGATAAAAATGGGCATGACCGTTATACAACAGAGATTGTCTTACCACAATTCAAAGGCGAGTTGTATTTGCTTGATGCCAAAAAAGATCAATCGGCATCCCCTACCCCTTCACCTATTACTTCTCAAAATTATGCTATCGCTTCAGGGGCTGCTGATCATAGTGCACTCATTAATAATGATAGCATACCATTCTGATTGAAAAAAATATGACAAAAAGAAAAAAACGTGCAAAACGCGGTCGTCCACGGATTAAAGGATGTATCAGAGAACCAAATGGACGTATCTCACGAGCAAAAACACCGCATGAACCCATGGATAAATTGGCAATTGAAATGCGTGCTAAGCGCTTTGGCTTGACCATAGAAGAGGCTAAAAATCCGCTTTCCGGCACCTATATCGGGCGGCTTTATTTGCAAGGCAAAATAAATCAAGACCAATATGATGCTGCGCAAAAATATCTTGAAGTGAAAAACAATTACCTATGTGCAAAAGCATTGCCTAATGCAATTTATGATGAAATGCCTACAACTTCTGATAACGGAGCAAGAGAGAAATGGGTACAGAAGGCAACACAACGTCTTTTAGCTGTAAAAGATGTTGTTCAAGAAGCTCAATGTTTACACCGTCAATATAACCTTCATGCCGCATTACGGTATCTTGTCATAGAAGATCAATCACTACCACACCTTGTGCTTTCATTGCGCATTGCTCTTAATGCGCTTTATAAACATTTTACGCAAAACCGGTAATTTTCAAGCGGCGTCTTGGATATTAATGGCAACCTCTTTTCCAAGAGCAATGAGAGTAGATTCTAAGGCATCTAATTTGGTTGCGTGGTTTAAATCCAACAATCGGTCAATTTGTACTGGATGAAGTTTTAAAAGACGTACGAGATCAGCTTTGCGTAAGTTTTTTTCAATCATAGCGTTATGTATTGCAATTTTTAAAGTCACCAATGAAGATACTTCAACAAAAGGATAGGCAATATCACGATGTCCAAAGGGAATAGGTTCACGATCTTGAAAACGCCCCATAATGACTGTTAAAAGTGCATTTTTAGCCTGTTCCAAAGCCTCTTTTTCATCGTTACCATAGGTAATAAATTCCTGAAAGTCTTTAGAGACGACTAGAAGAGTATCATTGTCATCTTTGATAAATTTGATTGCATATTTCATTTACACCTCCATATTCAGGCTTATTTTAGGTCAAGATCTTTAAGAATCTTCTGGACTAATCCTGTTCCTAATTCTTTTCGCGTACCATGCATAGGTAAAACGGACTTTTTAGAACCGCGCTTTACAAGCAAATGTCCACCTTTCCCTGAAGTAAAACTGCAACCATGCTTTATAAGATATCTTTTCAATTCTTGACTATTCATTATAATAATATAACATCTAAAATGTTTCAATACAACATAAATGTTTCGTTAAAGGAAAATAAAGAATATCTTTTAAAACACCATATTTAGGTAAAAAAATAAAAAAAATACAAGATCATGATTTTTTTTGTTGACATAGTATAAAAAATCGTATTTAATGACGGTACTGCACTAGTCGTATTGTGTTTAAAATTCAAAAATATCCCCAAAAATTCAGTAAAATATGAACTTGAAACGTAGCTAGAAAGCCCTGTTTTCTCGGTAATTCTGACTAATCTATTTTTCAAATAACAAAAATCAATATTTGACTAACGATGTCATTAATTATGACTCAAAAGGAGCAATGATGAAAGCTGTCATCACTAAGCCAATGTGTGTTGTTGGAGACAATAAAAGCACTGTTCGATTTGAACCATCAACACCCAATAATCCATTTGTTGAAGTTTCTAATCAAGTCTACGCACGTCTCAAGCGCGCTAATGCTGTAAAACCTTTTATTGACGTCAAGACAACAGCAAAAACAGATAAGGCAATTGAACAAATTAAACAGATAGAACAAGAAGCCGTACAAACATCGTCTGAACCAGTGACAGAGGAAATTCCACTCGAACAGCCAAAAGCATCTAAAGCTTCCAAGTCACCTACCCCAAAAAAGGCTTAGAAGTTGAAGTTAATCATCCACCAAAAATGGTATCTTCAACAGGCAAAAGATACCTTCACAAGCCTTCAAGCCCCTCGCCTTAATTGGGCTCTGCGTAATGCTCTAAACACTACAGCAAAACAAGTTGAACGCTTCACTGAAAAGCAAGTTGCAGACATCTCATCAGCCCAAATAAAGCGTATAAGAAGAGGTGTTTATATTAAAGAAAAGGCGACAGCAAGGTTTCTTGAGACAGATATCATTGGTTCTGTAACACCGATACCTCTTAAATTTTTTAAAGCAAACGAAACAAAACGCGGCGTAACTTACACACTGTTTGGAAAGAAAGAAATCTTACCCCATGGTTTTATCAAGGGAGGCAGTTTTCCAAAGCGTGTTGAATTAAAAAAGCTGAATGGGAATGTGTTTCAAAGAGCGGATGGAGATCAATTCCCTATTGCAAAACAAGAAGGACCATCAATTGCTAAAGTGATGTCCAAGCCAGAGATTGCAAGTGCTATTGCACAATATGCCAATGAAAGATTAACCAAAAACATACAGAGACAACTTTCTCGTCAAGAATACGCTGCTAATAAGAAAGGCTAGATCATGTTCTCAAGCTTTATCTATATATTCCATATCCTTATGAGTTTAGGAATTACATATTCTTATTGCAACTTTAAAAACAGATTATCACTTATGCTTTGTTTTTTCATAAAAAAATCAATAAAATCAATGCAAAAGGTACTTCCCAGCGGGTTGGCTTCGTTGCGGGGCAGGCTAGCGCGAACTATCGCTAGCGACAGAATTTTCAAATTGACTATACATTGTACATTTAACTCATTGATAAATAATGATTTCAATATGTACACTGTACAGTATGCGATTATTTTTAGATAAAAATTATGTTTATTCTTGACATTGTTGCGTCAATGTCTATTTTCGAATCAGGTGCCTAGAAAACACCTTAAAACAACAAGCGGATTGGTTGCCGAAATAATCAGTCTTCCGCACATTAAAGACTTTGACTCATTATATGCTACATGCGTATAATAATATTGTCGGGTGTGGTTACGCTATACAATACTCTCACGAGGAAAGCGTAACGACGGGCTTGTTGCCGTGTTTTCTAGCACCCGGCATCCTCTTAGGATGTCAATAGAAAGCCTAATCAACAAGGAGTTCATTATGAACACTCTTATTAAAATTACAGAACAAACAATTGATCAAGAAACTGTTCAAGCAGTAAATGCACGTGAGTTGCATACGTTTTTGAAGGTAACATCTCGTTTTAACGATTGGATTATTAATCGTATTAAAGAATATGGTTTCCTAGAAAATAAAGACTTTGTGAGTTTTACTAAAAATTTAGTAAAACCTAAAAGCGGTCGTCCAAGTACAGAATATCACATCACTTTAGACATGGCGAAAGAGCTCTCAATGGTTGAACGCAATGAGAAAGGTAGACAGGCTCGACGCTACTTTATTGAATGTGAAAAGAAACTAAAAAGCCAATCTGTTGATTATTGTGATGATATACGTTTTGCTTTCCCAAAAGATTGGGATCAAATGTCTCCAACTAAAAAGGCTGTTTACATTTATGGTCCACTCCATATGCATCTTGTCAAAGCCTTTACGTTGGTAGAAGAAAGCAAACATTATAAAGCTTTAATCAAAGAAGCAAAACAAGTCTTAGAAAGATCTGTCGTAAAAGCTGCTTAGCTTAAGACACATCTCTCCTCCCCGTTATCAACAATGGGGAGGTGGTTGGTTTAGCTGCCACTTGCTTTTTTTAAGACTTCACCCATACGTGTTCGCCAGTCTTTTCCTTGTTTTTTAAAAGAGGCAATAACATTTGGGTCGAGACGGAGAGTAACCGCTTGTTTAGGAGATTCAACGGGTGGACGCCCACGTTTACGGCGTTCTTCTGTTACATACTTAAAAAAGGAAGGTGGTAAAACGTCTTTAGCTGGCTTTAAGCGTGCAAGTTCTTCATCTGTTAGTGGTGGGGAATCCACAGCGTCCCAATCTTCTTTTGTGTAGCCACATTCTGTTTCAAAGGTTTTTTTGATAGTCATTGAAAACCTCTCTTTCTTTTTTATTCGCTTGACGAAAACTGATAATGGATATCGCTTCATTGCCAAGCTTTGCAAAAACAATAACTGTTGTGCCATCAGCAAAATGTCCAATAGCCTTCATGCGGTTTGAATGTGTTGCATCAATAAGAGCATGTTCCCAGTCAAAGTAAATAACATCAGCAAAATCAAGCTTATGTTTATCAATGTTTAAAGCTCTTTTTGGTTCATCCCACACTATCTTCATATATTTTATGTACACGAAAAATAAAACCTTGTCAATAATTAAAGTGTACAATAATTCGTATATACCATTCAAAATGGAGCAACTATGAATAAGAAAACGCGTAAGGGTCTATCGGTTCGTGCGTTTGCGAAGAAGATGGGTGTTTCACATAATGCGGTGGTTTCTCGGATAAAGACAGGTAAATTTGATGCGGCTCTTTTTGAAGATGGTTCTGTCAATGAAGCCCTTGCAACAGCCATCTGGAATGA
>NZ_JBHILS010000026.1:0-8629 GCF_042193385.1 Bartonella sp. TT119HLJHH
CTCATTGTGGCTAAAAGTGCGTTTTGTTTAGCCATATCGGTTAGTCCCGTGTAGAAGAGAGCATTTGGCATGACTAAGTAACTGGCCGTTTGTGCTACAGGGACGATCACACTTGGACCAGAACCAGAATCCGTTTCAAGAATTTCTTTATGTAAGCGGAAATCCCAGAAATTTTCATTCTTTTCATCAAAGAGGCTTTGTGCAACATCGGCTGTACCGTGGCTTGACTCTGGTCCATAGGCCGTTAGCGTATATTTATAAGGCAAACGATTTCTTGTGGTATAGCCATTTACGAGTTTGAAAGAGTCTTCTTGTGCTTTTCCAGATACTTGAATGAGCGAGAGGCCACCTATATTGGAAGGATCAGCAGCATTGACTACACTACTTTCATCTCCTGAATCGCTTTTGATATAAACTGTTGTGGAGCCTGAGACATCACCGTGGATCAGAAGTCTATCGGTTTTTTGATCGGCACTTGCTACGCCATCACTCCAAGCAATGTTGAAGTAAATCTTTGCATTACCAGAGGCGTTGTAGACTTCTTGCGTATCTGGTTTACCAGATCCTATATGCAATGTGTGATAATGATCTTCTACCAGTCCATCAAAAACAATAGAGCTGTTATCGAGATTAAGCGTAGAAATATCGGAACGAGATCTTTGAGCAATATCAAGCAGATTGCCATCAGCATCTTTTTCTTTTGTACTGGTCTTTAGTGTCCATGTTGTCTTGTTTTTTAGATCAAAACGTACATTTCTGTCTTTAGCAATATTCGCTTTGCCTTCTAGAGTAGACTGATCAGCACTTAAGGTGAAGGCGCCATTGGAGATCGCTTTAACCTCTTTATTGTTCCAATAATTGTCATTTTTCCAAGATTTTGGATCTTCGAAAAGACCATCTCCTAACAATACATCAGCATGGATTTCTGAATTTTTGAGATTGACTGTACCGATTGACAAACCTGGAATATCTTCCATGTTTGTGTTAGTAAAAGCTCCAACAAAAATTCCAGTACCATTTTCAGCGTGAACATCTGCATTGGTTAAATTGATTTCACTGCTTTTACGTTTTTGTGGATCATCTGGATAATCTAGATCAGGATTAGAGAGAGCTATAAATTGCAAACCAGCAACTCCTGCTATCATAGAAGTATTCACGACATCAATATGTCCATTAGCTGCTGTCCATAGTGCAACTTTTTTTGCTTCTATTTTATTTTTTATTGTATTCTCTGCTGCTCCAATATAACCATTCGTCATCTTAATTGTGCTATTATTTTCTGCAGTGAGACCAACATCAAAGTTTTGAATGATTGTTTTACCATTTAATTCGATTGCACTACCAAGTTCCGCAACGTTTACAGCAACGGTTTGTTGTTTACTTTCACCACCAGTTATTGTTAAATCTCCGCTAATGATTTTACTTCCACCGTCTGCATAAAAACCTTCATCGACATTTTGAATGGTTGTTTTGCCTATTAACCTAACTTCACTACCAGAGTCCGATGTCCATATACCAGTGCGTTCGTTGTCGGGGCCTTCAAGTGCTTCACCACCGATTATCGATAAGTTTTCGCTAATGATTTTACCACCGTTAACTGCTCCAAGGCCGTCCAAAGTATTGTTAATTATTGTATCGCCATGCAATTGAATTGTGCTGTCATTGCCACTTACAAATGCACCGCTTCCTTTTCCCTCTGTTTTTAGAGCAACATCTGTGGCATCAATATGCCCACCGTTGATTGCGAATAACGCTGTTTTGTTCGCGGCTACGGATCCTCCCGTCATTATGATCTTAGATCCTGAACCGTCTGCAAGGAGTCCTCCGCCATTAGATGATATAATGTTAGCATTGTTTTTTAAGATAATCGTACTGCTGGTTTCGGCGCTTCCTCCTACAGCACGTCCACTAAATGACCCTCCTGAGATCGTTATTGTAGAGTGGTTATTTGCAACTATACTGGCGGCTGCTTGAGTCACTGTTACATCTTTTAAAGTGACGGTACTTTTGTCTGCTTTTATTCCAAAGTTTAGTAGCGCATCGTCTTTACTATTCGATATCTTCACACCTTCTAGCTTGTTTTCACCGCTGTTACTGTTTAAGAAGCCCGCACCAACTAGAGAAGTTTTAATGGTCCCTCCAGTCATTTTTATTGCGCCACCATCGTTTGTTGTAAGTCCAATTTCACTATTACTAATCGTTGTTCCTTCAAGCAATTCAACTACACTGCCTTCGCCATTAGAAAATACACCAGACGATATATCTTCGTCACCTAGAGATACATCTGTAACATTTAGAGACACATCTGCAACAGTAATATGTCCACCATTTTCAGCAACCAATGCATTACCTTTCCCCGTGACGGTTCCTCCCGTCATGCTGATGGTGGAGTTTGAACTATTTGCATAGAGTCCAATGTTATCAGATGATGTAATGTTTGCATTGTTGGTTAAAGTGATGGCGCTGCCGTTTTGAGCAGATATTGTTGTATTTTGTGCATGAAATGATCCTCCTGAGGCTGTTATTGTCGAGTGATCATCTGCAACTAAGGCATTGGTTGCTTGCATGACGGTTACATCTTTTAAAGTGACGATACTGTTTTGGTCTGCTATTACTCCCAAGCCCAGTGGCGCATCGTCTTTACCACTTGATATTGTCACACCTTCTAGTCTGTTTTCATTGCTGCTGCTTGAGAAGACAGCACCAACTAGAGAAGTTTTAATGGTTCCTCCAGTCATTTTTATTGTGCCACCATCGTTTGTTGTAAGTCCAATTTCACTATCACTAATCGTTGTCCCTTCAAGCAATTCAACTACACTGCCTTTGCCATTAGAAAATACACCAGATGACTTATCGCTATCATTTGTTTTTAGGGTTACATCTGCAACAGTAATATGGCCACCATTTTTAGCAACCAATGCATTACCTTTCCCCGTGACGGTTCCTCCCGTCATGCTGATGGAGGATTTTGAACTGTTTGCATAGAGTCCAACATCATCAGATGATGTAATTTTTGCACCGTTTGTTAAAGTGATGGCGCTGCCGTTTTGAGCAGATATTGTTGTATTTTGTGCATGAAATGATCCTCCCGAGATTGTTATTGTCGAATCATGATCTGCAAATATACCGGCTGCTGCTTGAGTCACTGTTACATCTTTTAAAGTGGCGGTACTTTTATCTGCTTTTATCCCAAAGTTCAGTGGCGTATCGTCTTTATCACTCGATATTGTTACATTTTCTAGTTTGTTTTCATGACTGTTACTGTTTAAGAATCCAGCACCAGCTGCAGAAGCTGTAATGGTTCCTCCAATCATCTTGATTGCGCCATCATTTTGGAATGCAAGCCCGATTGCACTACCACTAATTGTGGTCTTTCCAAGCAATTCAATTACACTATTTGCGCCATTAGAAAATACACCAAATGACTTATCGCTATCATTTGTTTTTAGGGTAACATCTGTAACAGTAATATGACCACCATCTTCAGCAACCAAAGCACTCGCTTTTCCCGTGACGTTTCCTTCTATCATTGTGATGGAGGAGTTTGAATCTTTTGCATAGAATCCAACATCATCAGATGATGTAATTTTTGCACCGTTTGTTAAAGTGATGGCGCTGCCGTTTTGAGCAGATATTGTTGTATTTTGTGCATGAAATGATCCTCCCGAGATTGTTATTGTCGAATCATGATCTGCAAATATACCGGCGGCTGCTTGAGTTACTGTTACATCTTTTAAAGTGACGGTACTTTTATCTGCTTTTATTCCAACGTTTAGTGGCGCATCGTCTTTACCACTCGAGATTGTCACATTTTCTAGTTTGTTTTCACGACTGTTACTGTTTAAGAATCCAGCACCAGCTGCAGAAGCTGTAATGGTTCCCCCAGTCATCTTGATTACACCACCGTTTTGTGCTTGAAGCCCGATTGCGCTATCACTAATCGTTGTCTTTCCAAGTAATTCAATCATGCTACCAAGGTCATCAGAAGCTACACCAAGTCCATCACCATTTGTTTTTAGGGTGACATCTGTAACAGTAATATGGCCACCGTATGTTGTCGTTACTGCTTCCTCTTTCGCTGTGATGCTCCCTCCTGTCATTTCGATGATGGACTTTGAACCTTCCGCATAGAGTCCAGCATCATTATATGATGTAATTTTTGCACCGCCAGTTAAAGTGATGTTGCCGCCGTTTTGAGCAAATATTGCGGCTTTTTCTGCATCAAATGATCCTCCTAAGACGTTTACTGTGGAATCATATGCATCTATGGCAGTTTGTGCTTGCGTCACTGTTACATTATTTAAAGTGACATTACTGTTAGTTGCCTTGATTCCATTGATTAGTGGCGCATCATCTTTCCCACTTGATGTCACTACATCTTTCAGTTCGTTTTCTTTGCTCTTGCTATCTAAAAAGAATGCACCAACTTTGGACGCTGTAATGCTTCCCCCAGTCATTGCGATTGCGCCACTTTCTTGTGTTTTTAACCCGATTATCGCATCATTGATCTTTGTATCAGATAATTCAATTACACTGTTTTCACCTTGAGACAAGGCGCCGAATCCACTCTCAATTTTAGTACCCTTATTATATGCAGGGTTATCCCCTTCTGTAGTAGGTGCACTTGTGGTATTTCCCTTTGCTGTTAGAGTACCACCCGTGATTTTAATATGACCACCGTCGTTTGTATACAATGCTGCGTCTTTTCCAGTTACGCTTCCCCCAGTCATTTTTATGGTGGTATTTTCATCATCGGCATGGAGTCCGTTACCATTAGATGAGGTAATGTTAGTACCGCCATCTACAGTAATGGTGGTGCCGCCCATAGCATATACGCCATCCATTTTACCTTCGAATGATCCTCCGGATACTATAACTTGAGAAACGACATCCGCAAGTATACCAGTTTCTGCTTGCTTAACTGTTACATTTTCTAAAGTGATAAAACTTTCGTTGTTTATTTCTATTCCAAGGAGTGATGATGCTTCATTTTTATTATCTGATATCACTACATTTTGCAGTATATTTCTATTATCCTTACTACCATCGATATAAACGCCAGTTTGAGAAGCTGTAATGTTTCCTCCAGTCAGGTTGATGCTAGCGCCGTCTTTTACAGAAATACCAAAGCGAACATCAGAATCAGTGCCTTGAATATTTAAGTTATTTAATTCAAGCGCACTGGTAGCACCTTCAACTGTTACAACATACTTATCATTGCTTGTATCTGTATTTGTGCTTTCGTTTCCAGTTACAATTACAGTGCTACCGGTGATTTTTCCTTTGTCTTTTACATAAATAGTCTCGTACGTTTTTCCGGATACTTCTTGTTGTTTTCCTTCAGAAACTTCGAGATTTTCAGCATGTGCACTGAACTGGATGTTGAACAGGATGATAGCGGCTGTAGCTGTGCATGATAAAAGAGATGTTTTATACACTAGTATTCCCCTTATGAGAGCCCCCAAATATTCATTTCCCCGCAAATTAAATAAGAAGAAGTGAAAATGGATAGTTGTTATTAATTTCAGTAATTGTCTTTATTGGGTAAGACATTTTTGATTTTTTGTCAAAATTAAAAAATAATTGATATTAAATTTGTATGAATTTATATTTAACACACAATGTGTTTGTAATTATTTATATTATATAATTAAATTTATTGTAAATATATATTATAAAAATAATAAATATTATTATATTACTTACATAATTCACATTATTTTTATAAAGTAATGATAGTATTTTCTGTAATACTTCTGCATTTTTATAGATTGTCAAAGTGAGTAATTATGGTAATACTCAAACACTATTGCTAGAACTTTTGATTATTTATACCTTATTTATCATAATATTTCTAATATATTTTATCTTGATATCCAAAGGAGTTGGGTGCTCTAGTATAAGAATACATTTTTTCTCCTGTTGGGGATATTTTAATAGTATATGACTAAGTTTTTATAAGCTGTTGATGTATCGATGACATTTGAAAGAGCTCGAGCCCAAGCTTATAAATCTCAATCAATTAAAGTTCTTGAAGTTGAAGGCTTGAAATCAACAGTGCTTTTATATCATCAAAGTGCACCTTCATTGAAGGATTATTGCTTTCGTTATTTCGAATTTTTGACACATTTTTGACAAGAAAATCTAAAAAATTGCTTCTGAGGAATTTTTTTTAATATAAAAATATGTAACGTTTTTATGGTGACAGGTTTATGAGATATAAAGTTGAATTGGTAATCACCGTGATTGCTTTTACTCTCTCTGGTTGTTTTAATCTTGATTCTGAAAGAATAAAAAGAGACAAGAGGCTTCATCATGATGCATTCATGGATTGGTCGATGAAAGAAAAGTCTCTTACAAAAAATTACACTGCTATTATTATGGCTGATCCGCAACCGTGGCTTTTAAATTCTGGTGATGCCAATGGAATATCAAACAGAGAGCCATGGTTAAAGATAAATGAGCAAGTTGCTGGTGTGATAAAAGCGCACAGGGCTGCATTCCATATTGTCAATGGTGATCTGACGGAGTTTGGACAACAAAAAAACTATGATGATTATGAACATGTTTATAAAACTCTAGGAGCACCTGTCTATGAGGGGCTAGGGAATCACGATTATGCCAATAATGTTGGTAATTGTACAAATCCTCAAGAATTCAGTTTTTACAAAGATGCTTGTGCTATAAGTGCAGTTTCAAGAATGGTATCGGAAATCAAAAAATACCGTAGTCAATTATCGCATTTCAATGCAGATGTTACTGAAAGTTTGATTCCTATTTCGGGTGAAAATATTCGCTCGATAAGGGGGAGTTTGAGTTATTCTTGGGATTATGGAGATGTTCACTATGTGCAGCTTCACAATTATCCAAGCTATACGGTTCGTTTGAAGGGGCAGTCTACAGAAGTGCAAATCAATAAATCTTTAGATTGGCTTAGGAACGATTTAGCTGCTGCTGATGCAAGAGGTAAAGTGACAATCATTAATTTTCATGATGCGCGTGCTGCTTCTATTGATGGTGAATCCTTTTTTATTCGTAAAAAGAATGCTAAAGATTTGTCGGTCTTTAAGTCAATTATTACCTCTCATAATGTTAAAGCAATTTTCGTGGGTCACACGCATTATCAGTCTTATTGCCGTGCGAAAAATGATAAGGTTTTTGGAAATATCCCTATATATACAGCTGGTGCGCTTTTTAATGGAGATTATTACCTCTTAGATGTGAAAGGCAAGACCATTCACGTTAAAGCCTATAATGGAGAAATAGGAAAACCGCTTTTAATTAAAGATCTTGGTGTTATAGGGAAAGACACCCAATTTTCGGCAAGTTGCAGTAAGTTATAATAGGATTTGTTTCTTTGTCTTAAAGCATGAGGGAAAAAATGTATTATATGTACGGGCTTGAAGAGCAGTAGGAGTGTCTAAATGTTACTGAGAAATAGAATGAAAAATCAGACATATTTTTTTCAAAGCTGCTAAGCTTTCAGGTTATACGTTATAAGTGCAATGGTTTAATGTGAACTGAGCTTTAATACAAAGTAGAATAATGGTTTGTTATTCTATTTTTTCTTTTTAGGCTTTTATCTTTGAAGAAAAGGGGAGGTTGTCAAGGGTATGTTCATAATTTGCTAGCACATGGTGTCCAGAATTATCAAGAAGGCTGTTTCTATTAGTTTGTTGCGGTATAATTATCAAGTTATGTCCTTTGTTAGAGCTTATAATATCTACTCATGGGCAACACTTTTCTTTTTCATAAGAAAAGCTTTTTATTTTGATCAATTTTTTACTTATAATCTTCAAACAATTGATGTTTTGTGATGCTATATAATTTCTCTTGATTAACCGTATGAACTTTTAGTTGTATTACAATTGTATCTTCTTCTTTTATACGTAAGTAAATCGTTACAATAATACGATACAAATATTGGAGTTTGTTTATAGCGGTTATGGTCTCATGCAATTATCCTTAGATGACTTTCACATGTTTTGGCAGTTTTATCTTTGCTTTGAGAGAAGTGTAAAAAGGGAATTTTAAGAAGTTTCAGTTTAGAAAGAGCTTTTTTGCCCGCGAAAAGCTCTCGGAGAGTGCCAAGGCTGGTATGGAACAAGCGGGCGAAGATCTGGCTAATTCGATTGTCGATGGCTTTATGGCACCTATCACAAAGTTGAGCGATTTTTGTAAATCTTTGCCTAGCCGCATTAAGGGGTGGATTGGTTCCATTGATGTAAGAGAGTTTTTGCCAAGTTTTTTGGGGGGCAAAACAACCATTCAACCGATTGCACAATTTGCAGGGGCGGGGCGTGCAAATTCCCCTTTCACAGAAGCAAAAGGCAAAGAGCATTCCACTATCACACACAATCAAAATGTCACAGTGCATGTCAATGGTGCGCGTGATCCTGTTGCCACCGGTCGTGCGGTTGCCCATGCCATTCAACGGGTACGCGCCAATGCATTGCATGGCGGGACAGAATGAGGGGAGGGAGCCTATGAGAGATCCTTTGATGATGTTAGGATCACATCAATTTTATGTGGACTGGCTGAATTTCCAATCCTTTGAAGAAGAGTTTTCTGCCTCATGGGTTTGTATGGAGCGTTTTGGCAAGGCACCCAGTTTGCAATTTACCGGCTA
>NZ_JBHILS010000027.1:0-8437 GCF_042193385.1 Bartonella sp. TT119HLJHH
TATTTGGTCAAATTCTTGATTACACCTTTCCAAGGCATCCCCACTCAAACCTACACACTCTTCGTCTATAGCTCTCTTTCGCCTTGTCACGGGCGCTTCAGAAGAAGAAATATCCCGTTTTTTTCGTGAAGAACGACCATCAGAAGAGGCGGGACCTATAAAATGTTCATGCCCTTTCAAAGAATAGCCTTGAAGACTTGCAAAAGAACGCCAAGGGTCTAAATTGCGTTCATTATCAAGTCCCCGTAAAAATAGCCCCCGAAAATCGGGAACATTAAACGTCGTGGCGCCATCTCCTTCTCCCCACGTCGTTCCTATCGCAGAAAATAAATCCCAATAAACATACCGTGAATAAGCACTCCCATCACATGGCAACCAACCATCCGGCAAACGTTCCATTGCAAACGGTCCTATCAGACCGGAAGGTAAGCGTTTTAAGGAAGAAACTTTGCCCCTTGTCGGGTTGAGAACTTGCCAACCCATAAGCTCTTCATCATACACAAGCGTATAAAGACAGCCATCTTGTATCTCACCTCCCGATAAGGCTAATAAACCATTTTCTGTCGCCTTATAAACGGGCTTACCGGCTAAATTATTTAAAGCAATTGTTGTCGCCCCAACATTCTTGCCTTTCGCTTTAAAACAAACTGATATGCCATTCTTATACTCTAAAAATGCCGATTGGCTTAAAAGCCTTATCACACTCGTCTTTTGCTTATTATCAACCGTCACAATCCCTTCAAGAACACCCCCCGTATCCGATAAATACTCACTTACCCGTTGCATCATAAAACGAGCGCTATTATTAACCGTGTTAGGGTGCTGTCCCTCTGACCAATTAATTAAAGCATCAGCACCACCATTCTCAGATGCCGTTAAAGACCAATCATAAATCGTGGACATCTGAACCTCACGTCTTGATTCCAAACACAACACTCATATTAATCGGGCGCGTCTCACTTACACCTGAACTTGCCAAGGCAACATCACGCATATGAAGGTGGGAATGCGGAAAGGCAAGCTTATGGTGCACGCGTATATCCTCTGCCCGCACACCCAAACGTTCAGCAAGCTTCAACCTTTGCTGGTCATTCAACACATAGCCCCAGATGATCGTCATATCACCATGCCAACTCTCTTCCTGATTTTCATCATTCAAAATCGTAAAGGATTGACCACTATGATCATGCTTTCTTATTGCGTCATTCTGTAAAGTGCCAAGATAACGAAAGCGGTCTATCTCGCGGTCATCATCAACACCTCGTAAAAAAACACCACGCAAATCGGGAACGTTAAACTTGTTCCAAGTATCAGCTCCACCCCACCTGATCCCTATCGCTTCATAAAGAGCAGGATAATCACTGCACGAATAAGCCTTTCCATCACATGGCAACCAACCATCCGGCAAAACTTGCATCCCAAAAATCCCTATCGTCCCTGTCGGATAAATGGGAATAACCGGTTCTGGTGATAAAGAGAGAGGCGTAGGATTTAAAACTTGCCAAGCATGATCCCTATAAACCAAGCTATAAATGCATCCCCTTTGAAGCTCACCTCCAGATAATGCACGGATACCTAATTCCGTTGCCTTATAAACCGGCTTACCGGCTAAATCATTCAAGGCAATTGCGGTTTTCCCAACATTCTTGCCCTTTGCTTTAAAACAAACTGATATCCCATTCTTATACTCTAAAAATGCCGATTGGCTTTGAAGTCTTATCAACGTCGTCTGTTGTTCAGCATCAACCGTAAAAGTGCTTTCAATCACACCACTCGTATCGGATAAATATTCACGCACACGCTGCATCATCACACGAGCACTATTATTCAGACTACTAGGTCGTTGTCCTTTTGACCAATCTATTAAATCATCACAATAGGCATTCAAGGAGGCATTTAAAGACCAATCATAGATCGTCGACATCTTACACCTCATGTCTTAATCGCAAAAAGAACACTCACATTTACTGGACGCGTCTCGCCTTCACCAGTGCTCTCCAAAACAACCTCTTGGCTCTCATCAAGAGTATAAGAACTTACAATGTAGCCTCCTAAATTCTCACGCTCTATACCCATAAAATTCGCTAGAGAGCTCCCCCCAAACAAGCCTAGACGATAGCCCAATACATCTGTCGTATTCCCATCCCAAAAGTTTTCGTTGCTGGTAAAATGAGACATCGAAAGGCTCTGTCCTTGATGTTGGTGAGACTCGATTAAATCTGTTTGCACACTTGCAAAAGAACGCCCCTCATCAATATTGCGCCCTCCATCAACACCCCGTAAAAACATCCCTCGAAAATCCGGAACATTAAATGTCGTGGCGCCATCCCCCTCTCCCCAAACCGTTCCTATCGTCTCAAATAAATCACGATAATCACGACGCAAATAAGCCTTCCCATCGCAAATTAACCAATCCTTTGGAATCCCGCGCATTCCAAACGTTCCTATAAAACCCGTGGGATAAAGACTGCTTTCTTCTTCTAAAGGGATAGAGGTAGGATTAACAAGTTGCCAATGATCTCCATTATAAAACAATGTATAAATGCACCCTTGTTGGATTTCGCCCCCTGATAAAAGCGATAAACCCGTTTCCGTTGCCTTATAAACCGGCTTGCCATCTAAAGCATTTAAGACAATCGTGGTCGCTCCAACATTCTTACCCATAGCCATAAAGCGCAAAACGATACCATTCTTATACTCTAAAAACTGTGAGCTGCTTGCAACTCGTATCACACTCGTTTGTTGGACATGATCATTTGTAACAATGCCTTCAAGCTCTCCACCCGTGTCTGACAAGTATTCCTTTACGCGCTGCATCATCACACGGGCGCTCGTGTTCACACTGCTAGGATGCTGTCCTTCAGACCAATCAATCAAATCATCTACGCGCGTATTATCCGCCGCTCTAAGCGACCAATCATAGATCGTTGACATCTCTCATAAATCCTAATTCCGGTAAAATGGTCCGTAAAACGCCCGCATGAATTGCGTCATCAAAGGATTATCATCATCACTCTCTTCTTCTTCCGAAGCCTCTTCTTGTGATGCTAATAATGCCCTTAAAACCTCTAACAAGTTGTCTCTATTTCTAATGCCACCATGCGCTGTAGGACTTGCTCTATGAGGCTGCCCACCATACATCTGTAATACACGGTTGACAAAATCACTTGCACGCATAGCGTTGTTTCCACCATTCAAGCCAACCGCATTGCTCCCAACAATTTGCGCCGCATTGGCATGGGGATTTTGCAAAAGCCGCGCGGCTCCTCCTGCACCTTGTTGATGTGCTAAATACAACTCCGCTTCACTAGGCGCTCTTCCCAAAAGGCGGCTTAAATGATTGCGATTATCAAGCGTCAACCGCCCCATGGCATCTGCCGCTTGCATGGGATCAAACCTATCCTGCAAACCATATTGTTTGGCGGTGCTATCGATAAATTGATACAAACCACCAGCAGAAGAACGTGGATTCCTTGCATTCGGATTGCCTCCACTTTCAACTTGCGCAACACGGTACAAATAGCTCTCTGGCAAACCATATCGCGCTGCCGTTTGCCGTATCGCTTGATTAACAGAAGGACTAGAACGGGTCATGCCTAATCTCCTCCCTTACTCAAATGCACTCAATAAATTCAACTCCTCCGTTGAGGCTTTTCCCCCACCTCCAAACAAAGCAGCAGATAGCTTTTTGAACCATTCTTTCGTCGCATATCCCTTATGATGCGCGTTTACCATGCGTTGAATGAGAGCTACAATTTGATCATTCTTAATCTGTGTCCCCCCTGTTAACAACTTGACAACATCCTTTTCAATCCGTTGACGCTCTCTAAACGCCGCCTCTTTGAAAGGAATCCAAGAAGCCTTCACCGCCGCTTTTCCTGCTTGCATAGCTGCATCAAATTTACCCGTTGGCATACTGACATTATGCGTAAAAGATATCTCTTTATTCGCTATACGATTTGGTATTCTATTATAAAAATCTGCATAATCAGCTTCTTTATTGACAACATTCTTAACAGCAGAAGCTTTATCTGCTCCATAAATCGTTGCAAATCGTTCATACAGATCATTCGTACCAAAAATATCTTTTGCCTTGGAAACTTGATCTCCTGCTTGCCCCATACCTTGTAAAAGTTTTGCTCTTGATCCCTTTTTAAAGTATTCTTGTTCTCCCTCTGGTAATTCATCAAAAGTTTTACTGAATTTATCCTTATTAACTGACTTTCTAAGAATTTTGGAACCTTCATCCATAGCATCTACATCTGAACTATATTGATGATATAATGCCCGTCCCTTCTTATATTCAGATGATATATCATCCATAAGCTCTAATAACTTTTTCTGAATGCCTACTAAACTGCGAACTTGGCTATTATCTCCTTGTCTCCTTTCGGTCCTTATCATTAAATCGACAACCTCCTTAGTCTTATGAAGAGCCCCCATGTTTGGTTTCTCCTTAAGGAGACTAAATTTTTGAGAAGAAAACGGACTAACGTTGTTGCCATCCGTAATAAACCGCTTTAGTCCTTCATCATAAGCTTGTTTGAAGTATGGACGCTTCATTAAATCATTAAGAGCACCATAATATTTTTCTCCTATCGGCGTTTTCTTGGCTATTTCGTAAAGAGTATGTGATTCTGCTTCTCTACTCGCGATAAGATCATCTTTTAAACCTGTGACATTTTGACGAGGAACAAAGTGTTCATCAGCGGCTTGATGAATACGCTCCCCTCCTCCCAACGCTCTCTGCCCAGCTCTTTTAGTCAAATCAAGATAAGCTCCTTGATTTCTTTTCGCGATATCAAAAACAAGATCCTGTAAAAAAGGACTATGATCAGCTACGTAATCGGTAGGAACTGCATTCTTAAAAGAGTTTCCTAGCTCTTCAGAAGCCTCCTTACCTAAATGTTTACTGATTGCTCTTAATGTGTCTGTTGCAACACCTTCCTTATGAGAAGGAGAAAAAAGTCTTCGTATTCCACCGACAGTAGAACCAGCCAAATGACCTAAAGCACTTCCAACCAATGCCCCGCCCGCTCCTAAACCTGCACCAGATAACGTACTTGTAAGTGTATTACCAAGCCCTTCGCCTTCTCCTGCGCCATGTAATGCACCAGATGCCGCCCCTACTTTAAGCAAATGCGGCAATGTTGTTTTGTTCGTGATGCCTAAAAATGGACTTGCAAATCGACTTGGGGGTAACTGACCTGCTTTCAAAAAGGCTTGACCTAATTTTGACCCCGCCACATTCCTTGCAAGTGTAGGCGCTACAAAGCGTGCTCCTGATGCTAATAATCCTCCCCCTAAAGTCGCAAGTGAAGGGATTGCCGACCCTAAAGCATTTCCAGCAAAAGAAGTCCAATAATGTTGATCACTCATCCTACGATAATAATCACGTATTCTATTGGCTTCTTTCTCATATTTTTCTATGGTTTTCTTATCTCCAGTCCAATAGTTGTAAAGCCCATTCAAAAAAGCACTTATTGCCAACTGATCATCAGAATCACGTCCTGCCGCTGTAATCCCCGCAATCTCATCATCTAAATTAAAACTCAAACCATGCTTTAAAGAATTCCAAAAGGCTTCACTGCTACTTATTTCGGGATGTTGCGGTGATGTTTCGTATTCATCTTTAGGGATACGACGTATAACTCTTATTCCAGTACCAAAATCTGGAAATGGTTCCTCTACCGATTTTTCGTATTCATGTTTAGGGATACGGCGTATAATTCTTATTCCAGTACCAAAATCTGGAAAATCTTGATGAGTATTATTATGATGAACCATTTATCTATCCCTAATAATGTCATATATATAGTTACCGTCTGGTATGGATACTCTTTCTCCAATAGCAAGTTTTTTAATATCTTCTCTGCTACTTATAGTTGGCAAGTTTGCACTACCTCCTTGTGACATCGACTGATTAGCATATTGAGCAGAATACTTTAGACGCGGTCTTACTTCCATTCCATTTGACAACCTATAAATTTCCTCATCATTCAGTTTTTTAAAAAGATCAAACATATCTTTGATTTTTAAGAGCGTTTTATATAGTTCTTCTGGTTTATCGCTAATGTCCATAGTACCATAAGATGCTACTATGCGCCTGCTTTCTTCATTAGATAACGGTCCAACGCCTAATTTCCCGCCGTCACTTTGCTTTTTGATTGCTTCAATCACTCGAACAAAGACACCACCTTCAAGCGTTTTTAATTTATTTTTTAATGTTTTTGCAGCAGTATCGGGGAAAATCTGAGCAAAAGCACCGACCTTACCAGCAGCCTTTTTGGGATTCTTCTCTATAATTTGAAGAGCATTGTTAACTGTATCCACAATATGATTAATTTCTTTTGCTGCTACAGCAGCAGTGTTTCTCTTACCTATTTCCCACTCTTCTATGTCTCGTTTTTTCTGATTATACTCAAGTTCCTGCATCGACCCCTTAACCGGTCTCGCTCTACGTTCACCTAGTTGTGAATTGGGATCCCATTCATAACCTTTATCTAACTGAGGTTTATCACCACCTGTTAGCATCGCACTAAGCATTTGAGGATTCCTTGCCATGACAGCAGCTTCTTCATCACTGTAGCCTTTGGACTTTAGATACTCGACAGTCTGATTAACCTGCCCTCTTTGTTTATCTCCTTCATTAAGATGCTTCACACCACTTGCAAGCGCATCCCATCCAGAACCATCTGTGGGTGCTGCCGCCATACCTGCAAAAAGATCTTTGAGTTTCTGATACGCATCTGATTGAAAAAACTTATAAGTATTGGACTGTAAAAATTTCTCTGCATCTGTCAGTTCAGGAGTCGGTGTTGGGGAAGCGGGTGCTAATGGTTGCGTTTGTTCATTAACATGAGGTTTTAGTTCTTGTGGAGTACTCTCTAGTGCATTTGGCATGGGTGGATGTTGATCAAATCCAAGAGGCATTTCCGCTTTAGGAGCCGTATAGGGCATAAATGGTCCATATGGATTCAGACTATTCTGTAAATAGGGGTTGGATGGGGCTTGTGCTTTCTCTGGTGTCATCATACTTTCAATGCCTGACATTCCAGTCATAAATAGAGAGGTTTTGGGGTACTTTGTTATGAAATTCCCCACGGGGTTCTTTGTTATTAATTGTCCCAATCTATTCGCCCCTGTAACCGCTTTAGGAGCAAGATACCTAAAAACATGAGGCGCAGCTCTCGCAGCCATCAAACCTGCAAAAGATAATGGAAATAATATTGGAAATGCCATCACACTCTCCTACAAAACTATTCTTTAATTATTCTCCAGAGCTTTCTTTTGATTCATGTAATCTAAAAACAACTTGGATGCTCCTCCTGCCAACGCTGCTCCCATTGGACCACCTGCCATGTAACCAAAAGCCATCGGTGCTGCTTGAAGTGCTAAAGAACCTATAGCCCCTACATTTTTCCACGGATTATTGCCCTCTATCTTAGAGATTGTATGATTATTCGTCGTCGTGCCGTAATTCCTTGCAAAGCCATGACCGGCATTCATAAGCATATTCAACCTATTCCAGCCGCTATTGTCTTGTTCCAGCCAACGTTCACGATTGGCATCAACAACTCTCTGATTGTAATTATCAAGCACACCTCCCCCCTGTATGGCATTGGAATAGGCATTGCCATAACCCTGTAAGAAGTTATTTGAGGCGCCCAATTGATTTTGATTGGCTTGGTCTATCATGGCATTGGCTTGCATCATGCGGTCCGCATCACGATTATATTGCTCTAACATAGCACGAGCGTATATAGAATCTCTTCCTTTCCGCATTTCCTCTCTATGATCAGGAGTTGCATAACGACCAATCCCTGAGAAATATCGGTTAATTTGAGTGTCTGAATCATCTAATGCTTCTTGAAGTGCTTGTTTGAAATACGAATTTTCTCCCATCATACCACCAGAGGCCATATGTCGAAGATTCATGGCTGCCGACGTTGGATTATAGATTGTATTCATCAAAGAGCGATTTTGATAATGATGAGGAATACTTCCAAGACCACCAATTCCATAGCGCGTTTGATCACTTAACGGCGCTACACGAGGACCACCATAAACATTACCACCCATCCCTGTGTCATACATGTTATACGCATCTGCACCCCCACGCTTAAAGACATTCTGCATCCATGCAGGAGGGGCGCTTGTCTGTACCTGCTTTTGTTCTGTTGTTGCTGGTGTCTTGCTCCCCATTTCACAATTCCTTCCTGTAATAAAGCATATCTATGCTGTAACCTTGCTTGTCCAATGCACGTTTCCAACCCAAACGACCCAAGATCTCCATTTCAAAAGCGCCATTCTCACGCGCCCAATCCTCTGCAACTTGCAAATTGTCAACCAAATCAAGAACACCCTTGCCACTACATTCACAAATCAGAGCGCGCTTCTTTCCTAAAACTGTCTGTTGTATCTGGGTCGTGACTGC
>NZ_JBHILS010000028.1:0-7913 GCF_042193385.1 Bartonella sp. TT119HLJHH
CTTCCCACGTACAAAAAACAAATAAAAACTAAAGGCGCATGCTACTAATCATCATGCACCTTCGGAAAGCAAGGGGGGGGTAAAAGCCATTAAGGTACGTAATGCCACGCACTTAAAGGGCGCACAAGGCTAAATCTAAGCTCAGATTTTCTTGGTTCTTATGACATCCCTCCCTTTGTCCTATGTGTAGTCTGTATAGCCAAATCCTCAAAACAATCCGCTAACTTTTTGTAACAAAAAAACTGCTCACAATTCCTTGACCTCCAAACTATCTATATCCCTGACTACTAAGGCGGATTTTTACCTAGCAAGCTTTTTGGGGTAGCAAGCCTATGCCTATGATCATTGTAATGATGCAAACCTTTTGCAAACAGTGTTTTAAGAGGGTAAAGTGTTATGTTGATAGCAGAAAGCCTGTAAAGAGAAAATGGCTATGGTATGTAAGAATAGTGCTGTTTTTTATAAGGAGCTGTCTTATTATAAAATTAAGTAGGGTAGGGGAAGAACGTATAGGTATGTAATTTACGCGCATAAAGGCTTTGTAGGGACTAAATCTAAGCTCAGATTCTCTTGGTTCTTATGACATCCCTCCCTTTGTCCTATTGTAGCCTGTATAGCCAAATCCTCAAAACAATCCGCTAACTTTTTGTAACAAAAAACTGCTCACAATTCCTTGACCTCCAAACTATCTATACCACTAAATACTAAGGTGGATTTTACCTAGCAAGCTTTTGGGGTAGCGAGCCTATGCTGATATCTGTGGGGGCAGTGCTTTACGGCTCAGATAGAGAAATAACAGCTTTTTACACTATCCTAACATACATAAAGCAACCTTAAGAGAAAAAACTCTAAAAGTTATATATCCCTATCTTTGGCGCAATGTACTATCGGGATATCTCACATCATCTCTTGGACATCTTCTCTAGCCCCATTTACCGTTTCTAGGGTGACATGTTCTTTAAAGAATTGATGATTTTTGCGATCTTTTTTAGAAACGAGCGTAATGAGAGAGAAAGTCTGCCGTGAGAAAAAGAAGGAGCAGCTTTTTGCTTTTGCAGCCATTGGTCCTGATGTTTGAACGGAAGCTGGCAGTGGCAAGGGGAAAGCCATAGAGTACGTGATCACTAAATTTTATCCCGTTATAGGAATATCGGGTTTTATAAGCTATAGAGAAGGCTATACCGAGGGGAGGGGGGCTCTTAAGTCTTAAAGAGAAGATTGGATAATCTGCAGAGCACAAAATTATATGTCTACTAGAAAAAATAAGAGCGTTCTTGTATCTCATATGCTTCTTATTCCACACCGTCCAAAGCTAGTATCTCTAGCCTTAGTACAACGAGCTACAAATCGGATGATTTCTTACCCTACCTTAAATATACTTTTGTGCAAATTACTTTAAAGGTCGTGTTTTATTTTATTCGAAATGCTTTTATGGAAAGGCTTATTGCGCTAAGAGCAAGGAAAAAAAACGTATAAGGTTCCTGTGATAATGAAGAACTTATCGATGAAGTTTATAATCTTATCTTATTTAATTTCTACTAAATCACCATCAAGCACTATAGGATATTCAGTCGTTTGAAAAAAGGATTTTATTTTTTCAGAGCTTGAGGAGCGAATAAATTGAGATTTCTGCATAAAGCAAACATGGAAAAATTGTGATTTATTGATAATGTCTTTTATCAGATAAGAGGATGAGAGGGATGATAAAAGGACATTTCTTTCAATATCGTAACGTGAATCAATAAACAATAAAACGCCAACACCGTTCTCAAATTGATTGACTATAATGAGTTGAATAGTCTTTCGCCGAAAGATTGCAACCTTGAAGATTTAAGACATTTGTAAAATCGTGTACAGAAATTGAAGTTCCCATAATATTATAAAAAGTTGGTGTTCTTCCTTTCAGGTGTAAGGTATGGCCATGATAGCCACAATCGCATGATTGATCATATGCAATATGAACCAATATCACCTGTGGCGTGCTCAAGTAATGGTGCATCTTCAGGATAAAAAACAGAGACAATTAATTCATCATTTTCAGGATTTGAATTGACTTGAATGTGATCATAAAGATGATAAATGTCACCATCAATCTTGGAACACTGGAATCCTATTGGACCAGTTTCTTGGGTGGTAAAGCTAAGAGGTTTAATATCTAATTCAAGGATTATGTCTTTTATTTTCGACACAGATTCAGCTTGAAAGGCTTCTCTAAGATAGAATAGGTTTTTTAGAGTTTTTAATTTTTGCTTCCGAGATATTGTAATAAGTTTATCCGCAAAACTTGGCAAGCATATGATGGTATCGATAGAAAATTCTTCGATAGCTGAACTCAAAGTCTCAAGATCAACCATAGAGGCAAATGGATAATATGTTACTTTGAGTAGTCTACAAATTTCATGGGAAAATAAAAATCCCCCCATAATCCTTTAAGCTATGAGACAATTGGCAACGGCGTTTACAGAGCAATCTTTAAAGACCGTTTCGAGCTTCTTTGCCGCAGATTGTATTACAAACCCATAATTGAGTGATTTATGGCGAATTATTTTGAGTGCTCTTGTTGTGCTACGGGTTTTCAAAAATGATATGTGACATGGAAGCTGCTTATTTTTTCGTTTGCATGAGGCAAAGGCAAGAAGCAAAGGCGGAGGCACCAACAATCATGCAAAAGGTGAAAGCGATATGATTGTTGAAATAGCTGATGATCCATCCACTTGTCCATGAGCCGGCAGCTTGGCCAATATTTGAAATAACAAGAATATAACTAAAAAGAACACTGGCAGAGAGGGGTGTAGTTGTTTTCCCTGCTTGATAGTATATCTCTGGAATCATGACAGATTCATAGACACTGTAGGCAATTAACGCAGTCACAGCGGTAAAGACGCCACCCATGAGGAAAAAAGCAGCGAAACTTCCCATAAGCCATAATAGGTAGAAAGTTGATTTATCAGAAAGGCTGAGATGTTTATTGATTATTCCTTGCCAGATACAAATACTGATGCCAACAATTGAAAAGAAAATTCCACTATAAGGGGCGAGATTTCTGTCAAATTTACTGAGAAGTGTTGTGGTGGTGATGAAAATTCCCATGAGGTATGCACAAAGCAAAGCCGTGACCAGCAAATAAACAATAGAACGATTATGTATTATTGTTTTTAAAGAAGAAAGAAGAGCTTTTTTTGTTTTTTTATTCTTTTCAAGAGATAATGTTTTATGTGGGTAATGATAAACAATTTGAATGGATAGAACACAAAGATACAAACCAATGAGTGCAAAAAAAGCCATTAAGAAGGTTGATGCGTTGTATTTTATGGCACTCGTTGCAACAAGAGGGGCGATAACGACAGCAGCATTTTGAAAAAAAGAATAGAGAGTTAATGCGCGTTTAAGAGTATTTTCATTGAGATGTTCTGATAAAATTTCTCTCAAAAATGGCTTTGAAACTGCTTTCGAAAAAGCCATTAAGGTAAAAAAGATCAACCATGCAGAAGGTGTGAGCGATAGGATAATGCACACAAAAGCGCTACTCCTTAAAATAAAGGCGGTAGCCATTAAGAGTTTACGCGAAAATCTTTCTAATAAACCTGTTGTGGTTACCATGAGAATGCTTTCAAGGATTACCGATCCAGCGAGATAAAAAGCAACATTGGCGGCAGTTATGAGAGAAGAGTTTCCAAGCAGAGGGAGTACAAAGAAAAAGGAAAATTCAGAAAGAAAAACTGTGCTATAGATGAAAAAAGGAATTTTATTTTTGCCCATGGAATTTCCATAGAAGTGTTGTTAAATGATCAAAGACATTTTGTTGTATCTTTTGAGGAAGTTTTGCCAGCCCTATTTCTACTATGCACATTTCGTTGAAATAGTATCTTTCTTTGATTCACTAGCCAGTCCAATGCAAGAATATTGTTTTTTCTACGATGTTTTTAGAAATATCGAGCATGATTTGAATTGAGCAACAACACTGTGCCCTGATGTTCGCGCAACAATCGTAAGATCATTGAGACCTTGATCCTATATCTTCTCCTGATGGTTTTGATTATTCCCAATCCTTTTTGATAACCAATTGGCATCCCGCATTCTTGCTTTTCCATTTTATCCTTTATGAAGAGGATGTACTATCCCCCATAGATTGTCAACATATGAATGAGATGAATAATTTTGTAACCTTTTAATGAAATTATATTTTTTTCGTGGAAGGTTATTCATTCTCTTGAAATAGAGAAGAAAAACGATAGAGTTAGCTAATCATTTTTCAAATCTCTTTTAGCGCATGCGTTGATATTTTCCTCCATGGCGTTGTAAAAAACCTCTCTCAACAAGAGTGCGTCGTAATCGGGCAAAGTCTATCGTAAAGAGGTTGCATATCTTGGAAACTTCCGTTTCGCTATAGATTTTTCCCATTTGAAAGGCTTCACCAATTTTTGATAGCATCTCTTCTGTTTCTAAATGGCGGTCGCTTAAATTTTCCTTCTCCCGTTCATGTTTATTTTCTAGCATTTTCCACACTGTCTCTTCGGCTTGAAATCCTTCTGTTGTGTTGTGAATAAGTCCAAGATTCAAAAGGCGATTGATGGATTTGTGAATGTTTTTGGCATCTGAATCGACATGTTTGAGGATATCAGTAAGATTTTTTGCACCAAGGATAATGGCGGCATAAACAGTACGCAGTGTCGGTGAGGTCATGGCAGAGATCAGCGAATTGCGTGTGCTGCGTTTGTGAAGTGCTTCTTTTCCCATGGGCAAAATATCATTGCGAATGGGCAGTTCATTGATTTCTATGAGTTCTGCTTGGAGCGATTGTGCGCGTACAATTTGTTCGGCTGGGGTGCGTTTGCGAATAATCCCCAGACCACCTTGGCGATATTTGTGGTTTTCGGGGAGTGTTAAAGCTTCATAGGAGCCGTCAAGCCGGTAGAGAATTTCTTCCCAGATGGGAGTTCTAACACGTCGAACCCGTTGTTCGCTATTGTGAGCAATTGTTGTGGTCATGGTTGGTTCATGCAGACAAAGATAACCACCCGCGGTGATGTGTTCCCAAACTGTGGTAACAAATCGCACATCATCTGCGGGCGTTCCAGCATCAAGCCAAACAAAATCTATTGGTCCCCAAGATTTGAGGGTGCTTTCATCAAGAGAGAAAAAATTCTCATGGATAAATGTTACCATGTCTTTTTCAATGCCGTCTTGAAGCAGTTTTTGCCATGCTTCTTCTGCTGATTGGCTTTCTGCTGAAAAATCATCAATGGTGATAAGCCGAGGTTCGTAATTCTCAAGGATTCCTGAAGGGTCAAGCAAAGCTGTGCGCTCTTCCCAGGTGGAGGATTCTAAAAGTTTTTTATCTTGTTGCCATGTTTGTTTTGCTTTTTGCAGTGCTTTAGCAATCAAGCGCGTACTATCACCAGCACCGATTTCAATGACTGTGCGCGGTCTTGCCATTTGAATAAGCGCATAAATGAGCTGTGCACTATTTTCTGTTCCCATGCCAGGTCTTATCAGCTGCATCTTTTTATCCTTATAATTTTATCAATCGTAGCATTCCTGCTTTTACAAGAAACTTTATTGAATCCTCTAGCGGATATTGAAGATGCATTGGTGTGGCGGCTTGCTGCAAGAGATGTTTTGTTTTTTCATGAAGCCGGATTGTACGCCCATTGAGTTGATTAATGGCAAGACTGCCAAGAGAAGAATCTATGATAATACATGTTGGCTCTCGTAAAAGAGCGGTTGCATCATTTTCTGAAAATGCTTTTTGATCTGTTTCGATGAGACCGTGTTGTAAAAGTGAGATCAAAAGACTTCCAGAGGCAAGAAGAGTACCATTGAATTGTATTTCCCTCAGTGATTGGACAAGGCAGCCTTCACGAAGTGCTTCAAATGTGGGAAAGTCGAATCCGCCAAATGCCGCTCCTTTTGTAGAAACAATAGTGATGGGTTGTATTTGCCGTTTGCCAATGAGTGCTGGTTTGTTTTTTATTATTTGTACATCTTTTGCCCATTGAACGCGTGATAAAGGATTGAGTTCATGTGGGTAGACAGCGAAAGAATTGATGGCTATGGGTGGTGTTGGTTTTTGCAATTCAAGTGTGTGGGAGCTCTCATGACAATCATGTCGCATATAGTCTGCCAGTTGCCACACATAACCACCTGTTCCATGGTAAAAATTTAAGCTTATAGGATCTTGTTGCATGATGTTAAACTGTTTTCTTCTGCTTTAAAATATCAAGTTTTGGCGATGGTTATTTGCTCCTCCACACGAGAATGGTTCATCAAAATCACATTGCTTGGTATGGGGTTATAGGGGAGATACAACGATTTCATCGGGAGGTGATTGTTATGCCATTTTTGGGCATGGTTTTTTTCGAGAGAATAGATGGCAAAGTTTGCTAGGCATTATCCCCTTCCTTTTTTTGTATAGTGCGGTTTATGATAAAGCCTAATATGCCTGTGATCATTGTGGCGATGCCAATGATAAACAGTGTGCTTTGGGTGTGATGCACTTTTACAAAACCGGCTCCTAGAAAGCCAAGGCACACCGCTGTTTGTATGATAAAGATATAGGCAGGCATTTGGTTGTTTCGGTGTTCTTTCTGAATGGCTTTCATCATAAAACTTGCCATCAGAGCATTTTGCACGCCGTTAGCACCCCCAAGGATGAAAAATGACAGCATCATTAACCATACAATATGTGTTAAGGAAAAGCAGAAAATTGCAAAGCCGATGATTGCAGCGGCAAGTGATGCTCCAGCGGCATTACCAAAGCGATGAAAAAGGCTGGAGAAACAGAGTGGACCAACCACGAGGCCAAGACTTAACATGCTTGTGATTACCCCATAGGTTTCTGCACTGAAGTACAGCTCAGTGCGGATGCGGACAATCGATAAGACGTTGAGAGCAGAGGTGAGGATGATGGTAATGATGAGGGGAGAAAGAGCATAGACAACATTTTTTTTACGCAAAAGACCCGTTAAATCTAGCCCTTTTTTGGCTTGCTGCGTTGTGTTTGTCGTTTGTGTATGAATTTTAAAACTTTTAAAACAGAAGAGAGTGATAAAGGTAGCACAAAGAACCATGATGGATAGTGCAAAGAGCCCTTTTTGCCCATTTGATATTCCATACAATACCCCCCCTAGCAGTGGTCCGGCAATATAGCCAAGATTACGAACTGTTTGGATAACGCGGTTTAGTCGATCTAATTGGTGGTCATTTTTTGCGAAGTCAGGTACAGCAACAAGGATAGCAGACCAAAAGAGTGAACCAGCACACCCTAGTGCAAAAGAAAGGGCAATATAAAGCCAAAATTGGTTGGCGATTGCGGCTGCGGCTATGAAAAGTGCTTCAAACAATAAAACAATGGGTACTGTTCGCGCTGGTTGGAAGTGATGCAAGAGGCGTGGTGCAATTGGTCCGGCACAAATTGCCCCGACAAGCCCTGCAAACAGCAGCATTGAAATAGATGCTGTGCTTTCTGCTAAGTGGAGAGCAAATGTAACTTGTGCTGTTTCATCGGCAAAGCTGCTAAAGCCCAAAACAAGGAAAAGCCCCATTTGGGTAAAAATCATGGATTTTTTCTTTGTCACAATGCTCCTCCCCAAGAGGTTATAAGGTACAATTTTCTTCTACGTGTTTATGGTATATCCCATGCTTTGTATAGTTTTTCTTGATGATCAGTTGAGAAAGGAAGTTTTCAGAGCTCTTTTCTAAAACAAGCACAATGCCTATTGGCAGCAATGACCAGCTCCTTATGTTTTTTGAAAGGGGAGTATTAAGGATGATGGGCTGGTGAAGTTGTCTGATATGAGAGACAATGATACAAAAAGACAATCAGAAGAATTTACAAAAAAAGCTGCACTATGCGTGCAGCTTTTTATGTATTTGCTTTAAAGGTAGACGTTTTAAAGCATGAAAGTGTCCTT
>NZ_JBHILS010000029.1:0-7272 GCF_042193385.1 Bartonella sp. TT119HLJHH
GCATTTTGAAAGACCCGAGCTTTATTATACACCCAGCAATTACCTTCATGAGAGAGATTATCTTCACTTTCAATATACCCCCCTAAATCGCCTTTTTTGACATCATCAAAATCTCTTAAGGCTCTAATTCGAGTTAAGAAATGACCATCAATATATTCACAATCATCAATAAATTCGTATTTTGGAGATGTTTTTTCTGTATTAACAATAGAATTCATTTTTACACCTATTCGTAAATTAGTTTTCAATTGACACCCTATAAGAGCATCGGGTGCTGAAAACACGGCGAATAGTCCGTTGCTATGCTTTTCCCATAAGGGTATTGTATGGCATAGCTACACCCGACAAAATCACTATATATGCTAATCACAGCATAAAAGATAGTCAGTGTTTTAAAAGAAATGGAAAAGGTTTTTTCGCAACCTATTCGCTATTCGAAAGTGTTTTCATCACTTGGTTATTTATGTAACAAAATACGTATTTATTGTCAATTAATTTATAAACTTTTTTGATATTTTTTTGTATTTTTTAAATACGTTGTGTATTGATAATATCTTATGCTTATTAATTGCTTCTTTTATATTTATGTGCTTTTAAAGCTATATTATAGGTTTTATGAAACGATTGCGTTATTTTCTGAATCTATACATTTATAATATTTAGAAACGCTCTCATAATGCGTATTTTAAACTTTATAACCTATCAATTTTGTCACTAAATGGCTTTTAAGATTTCTGTTAATTTCTTTTAATAACACATTTTAGACTTAACAGCCTTTATAGGGACTGTCTTTATAACAAATGCTTTCATTTGCATTTTTGCTTTCTCTATAGTTGTTATGTTCTTTATAGCCATGGCATCATTTTTCATGTTCATAAGAGAAATGATAAATAGGATAATTGCGATTTATTGCCTGTTATGAAAACACTTATGAAAACATCTCAATAGAAACTGATCATTATAGAGATGAGCAAAATCCCTTTTAATAAACTTTTGTCATTTTTGTCAGTTCTTTTTAGAACCTATATCATTTTTTTTAAATGAGAGAAAATTAAAATCATTATATTTCAATAAGTTAAGTTTTATCAATTTTTCAAAATACAACTTATTAAAACAGCCATAATAAATAAATACAACTGTAAATATATATTTGTCAGTTTATGTCAGTACATTGAATCGACAAAAGTGATCATTTAGTGAATGATTAAAACATGTCTTATGAGAGTATGTGATCTTTTAAAGCCTTTCAAAAGAAAGGGATTATAATCATAATAAATGCTATCAAGACCATTATGGTTATGAGTTTTGGAGGTGCTTTTTACGCCCCCCTTTACATATTTTTCAATAAAAAATAAAAGTCATTATATTTCAATATGTTATTTTTTATCAATTTTTCAAAAAACAACCTATATCAATAGTACAACCTATAAATTCAACTAATGCTCTATGTTTTGTAAGGGGTTTGGGGGGGTAGAAACATTCAAAACCTATAAGTAATATAAGAAAATGAATATACATAACCCTCTTTAAATAAAGCTTCTGATAACAATAAAGCACTCATTTTAGATTACGGTTTAATCTTTTAAAGGCAATGTAAATAAGAGTATCTAAAAGTGCAAGTTTCTTCTTTTTAAATAACGTATGATAAATTATCCTTTTAAAGATTGTATGTCAGCAATTTATAAAAGGGATATAAGAACCTATAGGTATAAAACCTTATACCCCTTATGAGTTTATCATACCCATTATGTGAGCATGCTTTTAAGTTATTCAGTTTCTCTTATTTCCAATTTTGGTAGGTTCTTAACAATTTTCATTGTCTCTAAACTTATGGTAATAACTCTAGAGGGTAGGCAGGGTTGCCAATGGTTTCAACAGCATAACGATTGGCATCATTAACAATGCCACTCTTTTTATCAGTCTTAACACATTGACGCCCCATAACCCATTCAAGAGCGGGTTTACCATTAACGATATACTCACAAGCGTCAAGAGGGATATCTGTTATTGTGATATTGTTATTATAAATAACAGTGGTTTTATCTTTCTCTTTACCTGCTTTTGCGAATTTCATTTCAGTCACGTAATAGAATTTTTCTGGATTAGAGATCTCTGTAACTTTTGGATTACCTTTTTTAAAGGTTACGCGATAAGGTTTTACAGTTTCATAATTCACGTGCAAATGATCCAGTTCACGCCCTGTTACAACAGAGCTCCGTTTTCGTATAAGGGGTTTAAGTCTCTTCAAAAGAATTAAAACGAAGCTTATTAAATCCATTTTGAACGAATTGAGAAAAAATGCAGAAAAATGCTAAAAAAGCCGATAATTTTTTCAAAAGAGTTTTTAAATGCTGTTTATCCGCAGCCCATGAGAGAGATCAGATCAGCAAAATAGTGAAATTTGCTGTTTGTTTTATGGAAAAAAGACAAATGAAGCATGTGCTTTTAAAATATCATAATGATTATTTTGATAGGTTTTATGAGTCACTAAAATAATCTAGTTTGTTAGTTCAATTTACAGACACAAACTGACAAATATATATTATGGATTGTATTTAAGGTTGTATTGTCGATATAGGTTGTATCGTTAAAATTCTAACATATTGAAATATAATGTTTTTAATTTTCTCTCATTTAAAAAAAATAATATAGTAGCTAGAATGAACTGACAAGACTGACAAAACTCTTCTGATAAGGTCACTCAGATCATTTGCTTTTGGAAAAAAGTTCCTTGATGAGAATGCCATAAAAAGAGTTTTGCGTGGTTGTCTTAAAGACTTCAAAAGAGATTTCTTTATTGTTTTATGCTGTTGTTTTTAACCAAAGGATGCCATTCAAACCGTCTATCAGGACGCCGACCTAATTCATTCCCCTCTATAGGAAATTCACGAATATAGTTACAACGACATAAAAGCTCTAAAGCTTGCTTAACGGCTCCATTGTCTTTTAAAGATCTCCAACACCGTCTATAGATATCTCTTGCCGTAAAAACATTGGGTAAAAGATCACAGCGCTCTACAATTAATTTTGCACGCTCTGCTGTTAATGTATCATTCGCCGCATAAAGACGTTTTGCATGACTTATCAGATATTCTTCCCAATATAAGGCTCTCTCAAGGGCATCTCTATTGATTTCAAAACGCCCCCCTTCACTCAATTCAAAAATCAATGCAAGGGTTGGTATGGTTTTATTCATTTTCAAAAGATGCGCTTGTAAACTTGATGAGAAATGACCTCCTTTGATTGTTCTTTGAAAATTTTCCCACCATACACGAAACATTTCTTGAGCTTCAGCAGAAAAGCGTATGGTAATAGGGTGTTTTGGTGATCCTAATGGTTTATCATAAAGAGAACGAAAAATTCCTTGATAACTTTCCCATGCCTTTTGATTGGGAGGTCTATCAACCCATAACCGCTCTTTTCGTTCATCGGGCCACACCAGCATTTGAAACCGTTGTAATAAGCCGTCATTATTTGTTCCATGGTGCATTGCTTGAATAATGGGAATAATCCGTGAAGGTTGAATGCCCCCAATAATGGAAATGGTTGCATTGGGAATAAAAATGGTTCCACGTCCTATACGGTCATAGGTGTATGATTTTTTGCCATTAAAAGCTGTTAGATAAAAAGAACGGTCTGATTGATATTCCTTCCGTTCCAAATCGGATAAAAAACCAGATAATTCATCACGAACCAACAATAAACCACGGGGGTTTTCTTTTAACAATTCCCCAAGCTTTTCGACGGTCACATCGTTGACAATAAGACGTCGTTTATTAAGCGTGTCATCTTCCTCACTTTCTTTATGTTCAAGAGATTGAGAAAGAAGAGCAAGGGCTTGTTCCTCGTCTTGATCTTTGAGTGCTTTGTAGGCTTGTTTTTTCTTTTCTCTTTTGTCTAATTCAATAAGAATATCTTTTGTTTCTTGCTGTTTTTTCTTCTTTAACCATTCTTGATGCCATTCCTCTTGAAAAACATCAAGAGGTGCTAAAGCAGCTTCCATGGTATCTGTTTTCATAGTTGAAGGTTCCCCCACAATGGCACCCCAGAGATTAGGAACAATTTTCCAATTGGCATGTTGTTTTGGAGAAACCCGCACGCCATTTCCAATGACAGCAGACAATCCACATAAAGCAGAAACAGCAACAAAATCGATAGAAGATTGTTGAATATCAGCAACGTCATAAACATAGTTTATTAATGGTGTTGGAAGCAGGAATATTTTAAAAGGCTCGACGGGTAAGAGAGCCGTAGCAATCGGTTGTAATTGCCCCCAACCATTTTGTTGCAAGGCTTGTTCATAAGAAATGGCTTTTAAACAAGTATTTTCGTTTAAAGAGACATTATCGTTATCATTGATGGGAGTATTTTCATTATTGTTTTGTAAATTACTATCTTTCATAGTTTCCCTCTTTTAAGAAAGTAATACGTTATTAAAATCGGTTCCTTTTGGAGCTTGCATCATAAAGACCTCAAAGCCTTGGCTATAAGCACGCGCAGCTAGGGTAAAACCTGCTTTACGACCCGCATCATCGCCGTCCATTGCAATGGTGAGACGTCCTTTTGTATGGGGTAAATTCACACGCATCATGCCACTGGTTGAAAGAGAAGCCCATAAATCAACGGGCTCTGATAACAACCCAGACAAAAGAGCCAGACCGGTTTCAATGCCCTCACAAATGACCAGATGTTTGGGATTGCCTTGACTTAAATGCACAGCACCACCTGTTACAGATCCCAACATGGCTTTTGCTGGTTTTTGGTCTGTTTTGCAGCCATTGGCTTGTAAAAAGGTTCTATGAATGGCAAAGGAACCAGCACCCTTAACAAGAGCCACTAACGCGGGCAGTGTACCCCCAGAGGGGTGTGGACATTTGTCGTAAAAGCGTAAATCAGTAGGCAAATCACATGTAATACCCCGCATACGTAAATAGGTTTCTGCTAAAGTATTTTTGATTGGTTGGCTTTGTTGCCAAATTGCTTTTGCTCTCTCTGCTTTCTGTTTTGCTCGTTTGAGATCAGCACAAAACTGTTTTGAGAAAGAGAGCGTATGATCATAAGCTTGTTTTCCAAGCAAGCCAATTCTTCTGAGCGCTTGTATGATCTCTCTAAAAGAGCAACCAGCATAACAATAGAGTAAAAGACGCCCATCATGTCCATTGGCAAGGGATAAGCTAGGCAGCCTATCATCATGAGCAGGGCAACGGGCTGTTCCATAACGCCCATGCCAAGTACCACGCAAGGCACGTGTGATACCTTGCGCATTCTTAAAAGAACACATCATTTTAAATCCTATAACGTTGCGTCATAGGACGGATTGTGCTATCTCTAGGGTGATGAGTTTGAGAAAGCCTTGTCCGTCCTTACGCGACAAGGTTTTTTTATGCCGCGTCACTTTGACGTTGCTGTTTTGCTTGCTCGATGACATTGATAAGATCCGATTGTAACCAACGGGACAAAAAACCAAATTTTAAAGGTTTTGGGAGAGAGCCATTGGTTACATGACGGCGGAATGTTGAGACACTCATATGAAGCAATTTTGCACTTTCACGGTCTGTCAAAAGAATATCATTTTCTGTCATACTAAAATCCTTTCTATCAAAAAATGGTAACAAATCATAACTATTTATTAACCACATTTTGGTTCACTTAGAAAGATGTTTTATTTATAGAAAACAATATTTTATCATACAATTTCTGATGTGATAATTTATGACTCTTATTGAGAAAGAATGAGAGAGAAGAGAGCTAAAGTTATCCACAGATCATGGGGTTATGCACTCCATATCTTAAGATTGACCCGTGACATAAGCCGCCCATTTATCCATATAAACGCGGCGCTGTTCTAGATAGTCAGTACGACGATAGGCACGCTCTACTTTACCGCCGACCGTATGAGCTAAAATAGTTTCAGCGACCTCATAGGGGGCATCGGTTGTTTCAGCGAGCCAATTGCGTAAACTAGAACGAAAACCATGCGGGCAGGCTTCAATTTTATTTTTTCTCATATACGCCGCCATCATCGTATGTGAAAGAGGACCACGACCGGTAAGTGAAAAGATGAAATCACTTTTAGAAATACAGCGGGCTTGTTCAATTACTTTTAATGCTTCAGATGATAAGGGGACGCGAAATTCTTTTGTTGTATCACGCTTTCCTTTCATATTCTCAGCAGGTATGGTCCATATATCCCCATCAATTTGATCTTTATGAATATAACGTAAAGGGTTAGAGCGAACCCCTGTAAGGATAAGCAAGCGCAAAGCAAGATGTGTTATGTTTTGTGTTTTACAGAGGAACTGATAAAAAGCTGGTATATCTTTCCAATCCATTGCTGGTCTATTAGTGATCTTATGACGTTGTTTTCCTAAGAGAGCACGTGCTTTTTCTGTTGCTTGTAAATCAACATCCAAACCCAAAGCAGCCGCATGTTTGAGACAAAGATTAAGACGTATCAATGCTATCTGAGCTGTTCCAGCTTTTGTATGCCAAATGGGAGAAAGCGTATCGCGTATCTCTGTTTGTGTAATCTCTGAAACGGGGAGGCAACCTAATTTAGGGAGAATATGGAGTTTTAAGGGTAAAAACCAACGCCCATCTTTACCATCTCCTTTTAGTTCAGCTTTACGGCTTTCAAAAGCATCTACGGCAATGTCTTTTAAGTAATGGAGATTACGTATTGCCTCACGCTTTTGTTTATTGCGTTCTTTAATGGGGTCACGACCTTCACGAAGAACAGAACGCCATTGATTTGCTAATTCACGGGCTTTTTTTAAAGAAACATTTTGCAACGCACCCAAGCCCATTTCACGGCGCCGACCATGAATGGTATAGCGATAAATCCATTGAGCACCTCCATCTTTACGCTTATGAAGTAACAAGCCGGCACCATCATTATATTTGCCAGCTCCCAATGTTGCGACAGCCCTTGCATTAAGACGGTTCATAAGAGCCATTTTTAGTCCTTTCTTATACAAATTTTATCCACACACTCATCCCACTTGTTATGTACAAATGAGTGGTTTTGATTGATTCAACATAAACAGATTTGAAATGAGAGAATCCTACGTTATTCGAGACTCTAATTCAACATACAAAACAGTGAATTATCATTATAAATCAATGTCTTGTAGAGGCTTATCGAGATACGGCATGTGTCTGGACGATTGGTTATGGTCACACCAGCAATGCGGGTCACCCCCTTGTCAAAAAAGGCATGTGTATTAGCCAAGAGCAAGCAGAAGAAATCCTTTGTAAAGACTTAAAGCAATT
>NZ_JBHILS010000003.1:0-181079 GCF_042193385.1 Bartonella sp. TT119HLJHH
ACGGGTCGTGTTGAGCGTGGTGTTATTAAAGTTGGAGAGGAAATCGAGATTATCGGTATTCGTCCAACGTCTAAGACGACGGTTACAGGCGTTGAAATGTTCCGCAAGCTTTTGGATCAAGGTCAAGCGGGTGATAATATAGGGGCTCTGCTACGTGGTGTTGATCGTGAAGGGATTGAGCGTGGTCAAGTATTGGCAAAGCCAGGATCCGTTACACCTCATACACGTTTTAAAGCAGAAGCTTACATTTTGACAAAAGATGAAGGTGGGCGTCATACACCATTTTTCACGAATTATCGCCCTCAGTTTTACTTCCGTACGACGGATGTTACAGGTATTGTTACGCTTCCAGAAGGAACGGAAATGGTTATGCCAGGTGACAATGTTGCGATGGATGTTTCGTTGATCGTTCCGATAGCGATGGAAGAGAAACTTCGTTTTGCTATTCGTGAAGGTGGTCGTACTGTTGGTGCCGGTATCGTCTCTAAGATCATTGAATAAATAATGCTTGTTGAGTGCTTTGATTATTGAAGGCACTTTGTATAACAGGGAAATAAAGAGCATGAACAGTCAGAATATTCGCATTCGCTTGAAAGCGTTTGATCATAGAATTCTTGATACGTCGACGCGTGAGATCGTATCGACTGCTAAACGTACCGGTGCAAATGTCCGTGGTCCCATTCCGCTTCCGACGCGGATTGAGAAGTTTACGGTCAATCGTGGACCGCATATCGATAAGAAAAGTCGTGAGCAGTTTGAGATGCGAACACATAAGCGTCTTCTTGACATTGTTGATCCAACGCCGCAAACAGTGGATGCGCTTATGAAGCTCGATCTTTCTGCTGGTGTGGATGTAGAAATTAAGCTCTGAGGTTTGAGGACAGAAGGAACAGACCCGATGCGTTCAGGTGTAATAGCACAGAAGCTGGGCATGACCCGTATTTATAATGATGCTGGTGAGCATGTGCCGGTGACGGTACTTCGTTTGGAGAATTGTCAAGTCGTTGCTCAGCGTACAGTTGAAAAGAATGGTTATACTGCTGTTCAATTAGGTGTAGGCTTTGCTAAGGTTAAGAATACTTCACAAGCTCTTCGTGGACATTTTGCTAAGGCTTCTGTTGAGCCTAAAGCCAAAATAGCAGAGTTTCGTGTGAGTCCCGACAATCTTCTTGATGTTGGTACTGAGATTACAGTGGAACATTTTGTTCCAGGACAAAGAGTTGATGTGACTGGTACCAGTATTGGTAAGGGGTTTGCTGGTGTTATGAAACGACATAACTTTGGTGGACATCGTGCTTCTCATGGTAATTCGATTACACATCGTGCTCATGGTTCTACAGGGCAGTGCCAAGATCCTGGTAAAGTTTTTAAAGGTAAAAAAATGGCTGGCCATATGGGGCAAGTGCGTGTAACAACACAGAATATTGAAGTTATTTCCACTGATAGTGAGCGTGGTTTAATTTTAGTGCGTGGTGCTGTTTCTGGTTCTAAAGGTTCTTGGATTTTGATACGGGATGCTGTGAAGAAGCGTCTTCCTGATAATGCTCCAAAGCCTGCTGGTATTCGCCGTCTTGTGAAGGAGAAAGCGGAAATGGTTACTCCGGTGACGGAAACCTCTGAGGTTGAGGGAGCCTAATAATGGATCTTGTAATTAAAACTCTTGATGGTAATGAAGCTGGCAAATTAAAGGTTTCTGAAGCTATTTTTGATCTTGTTCCGCGTGAGGATATTTTGCAACGTGTTGTTCGTTGGCAGCTTGCACGTCGTCAGCAGGGAAGTCATCAATCCCAAGGTCGTTCTGATGTGTCGCGAACAGGGGCAAAAATGTTTAAACAGAAAGGAACTGGGCGTGCTCGACATTCATCTGCACGTGCACCGCAGTTTAGGGGTGGGGGTAAGGCACATGGACCGGTGGTTCGTAGCCATGCGCATGATCTTCCTAAAAAGATTCGTGCTCTTGGGTTACGTCTTGCTTTATCTGCAAAATTAAAAGCAAAAGATTTAATTATTGTGGATGAGTTGACTGTTAAGGATGCTAAAACGAAAATGCTTGTTTCTCATTTTTCTAAGCTTGGATTTAATAACGCTCTCTTGATTGATGGTAAAGAGATTGATATTAACTTTTTTCGTGCAGCCTCTAATATCCCTAATATTGACATTTTGCCTATTCAGGGAATTAATGTTTATGATATTTTGCGTCGCAGCAAACTTGTTTTATCAAAAGCAGCTGTTGAGGCTCTTGAGGAGCGTTTTAAATGACAGATCTTCGCCATTATGATATAATTATTAGTCCAGTTATTACTGAAAAGGCGACAATGATTTCTGAATATAATCAAGTTGCTTTTAATGTCGCGCCGAAAGCGACGAAGCCTGAAATTAAGGCTGCTATTGAAGCGCTTTTTAGCGTAAAAGTTAAAGCAGTTAACACGATAGTCCGTAAGGGTAAAGTGAAGCGTTTCAAAGGTATAGTTGGTCGGCAGAGTGATGTCAAAAAAGCGATCGTGACTCTGGCCAGTGGTCAGACTATCGACGTTTCGACAGGTCTTTAAGAGGCTCGGAGATAGGAATAATGGCACTTAAGCAATTTAATCCAACGACACCTGGGCAACGTCAGCTTGTTATTGTGGAACGTTCTTGTCTTTATAAGGGAAAACCTGTAAAGATGTTAACTGAAGGTTTATCTTCAAAGGGTGGACGTAATAATCGCGGTCGTGTTACTGCTCGTTTTCAGGGTGGTGGACATAAACGTAGTTATCGGTTTGTCGACTTTAAGCGTCTTAAACGTGATGTTTCAGCAAAGGTTGAGCGTTTAGAATACGATCCTAATCGTACCGCTTTTATTGCTTTAATCCGCTATGAGGATGGGCAATTGAGTTATATTCTTGCACCACAGCGTCTTGGTGTTGGTGATTCTGTTATGGCTGGTTTAAATGTGGATGTTAAACCAGGTAATGCTATGCCTCTTGCTAATATGCCTGTAGGTACAATTATTCATAATGTTGAGATGAAGCCAGGGAAAGGCGGACAGATTGCACGTTCAGCAGGTGCTTATGCGCAGTTGGTTGGACGAGATCATGGTATGGCTATTCTTCGTTTAAATTCTGGTGAGCAGCGTTTGGTTCCGAGTAGCTGTTTTGCAACTGTTGGCGCTGTTTCAAATCCTGATCATGGGAATATTAATGATGGTAAGGCGGGGCGGTCACGTTGGCGTGGTAAACGTCCACATGTTCGTGGTGTTGCTATGAACCCCGTTGATCATCCACACGGTGGTGGTGAAGGTCGTACATCGGGGGGGCGCCATCCAGTTTCTCCCTGGGGTAAACCTACGAAAGGTAAGCGTACGCGCTCCAATAAAGCCACTGATAAATTTATTATGCGTACGCGTCATCAACGCAAGAAATGAGAAAGGTAGTCTGAGGTGGTTCGTTCAGTGTGGAAAGGTCCGTTTGTTGACGGCTATCTTCTTGGTAAAGCAGAGAAGGTACGTGCAAGTGGGCGCAACGAAGTTATAAAAATATGGAGTCGTCGCTCTACTATTTTACCGCAATTTGTTGGTTTAACTTTTGGTGTTTACAACGGTAATAAGCATATTCCTGTTTCTGTTTCTGAAGAGATGGTTGGGCATAAGTTTGGTGAGTTCGCTCCTACCCGGACTTATTATGGTCATGGTGCCGATAAAAAAGCGAAGAGGAAGTAGGAATGGGAAAAGCTAAAGTTTCGCGCCAGCTTAAAGATAATGAAGCAAGAGCTGTCACACGGACAATTCGTGTTAGTCCGCAGAAGCTTAATTTAGTTGCTGCAATGATTCGTGGTAAAAGAGTTAATGTCGCTCTGGCTGATTTGATGTTTTCACGCAAGCGTATTGCTGGTACTGTGAAAAAAACGCTTGAATCAGCAATTGCAAATGCAGAAAATAACCACGATCTTGATATTGATTCGCTTGTTGTGGCGGAAGCTTATGTTGGTAAGTCGATAGTGATGAAGCGCTTTCATGTTCGTGGTCGAGGGCGTGCGAGTAGAATTGAACGTCCGTTTTCGCATCTTACTGTTATTGTTCGTGAAATTACCGAAAAAGTGGAGGCCGCGTAATGGGTCAGAAGATCAATCCAATAGGACTTCGTCTTGGTGTTAATCGGACTTGGGATTCTCGTTGGTATGCTGATAGTGGTGAATATGGGCGCCTTCTTCATGAAGACTTGAAAATTCGTTCATATGTGCTTGAGGAGCTTAAGCAGGCGGCTATTTCTAAGGTCGTTATTGAGCGTCCTCATAAAAAGTGTCGTATTACGATTCATTCTGCACGTCCTGGTTTGATTATTGGTAAAAAAGGTGCTGATATCGAAAAGCTTCGTCGTAAACTCTCAGAAATGACGGATGCTGAAACTTCATTGAATATTGTGGAGATTCGTAAACCGGAGATTGATGCGACAATTATTGCGCAATCAATTGCTCAACAGTTAGAGCGTCGTGTTGCTTTTCGTCGTGCAATGAAGCGTGCTGTTCAGTCTGCTATGCGTCTTGGTGCGGAAGGTATTCGTATCAATTGTTCTGGCCGTCTTGGTGGTGCTGAAATTGCTCGTATGGAATGGTATCGTGAAGGTCGTGTTCCACTTCATACCTTGCGTTCTGATGTTGATTACGGTACAGCAGAAGCTAAGACCGCTTATGGTATTTGTGGTATTAAAGTTTGGGTCTTTAAGGGTGAGATTCTTGAGCATGATCCGATGGCTTCAGAACGTCGTGCTACGGAAGCTGATCAATCTGGTTCTTCATCGAATCGTCGCCGCGAAAATGCTTAGTTTTGAGATTGAACTAAAATTTGGAGTAGAGAACAATGTTGCAGCCAAAGCGCACAAAGTTCCGTAAACAGTTCAAAGGCCGTATTCACGGTTTTTCGAAGGGTGGTACGGATTTGAATTTCGGTGCCTACGGTTTGAAGGCTGTTGAGCCGGAGCGGGTTACGGCTCGTCAAATTGAAGCGGCGCGTCGTGCGATTACACGTTATATGAAGCGTTCTGGTCGTGTGTGGATTCGCATTTTTCCAGATCTTCCGGTTACATCTAAACCGACTGAAGTTCGCATGGGTAAAGGTAAGGGAAGTGTTGATTATTGGGCTGCGCGTGTTGCTCCTGGGCGCGTCATGTTTGAGCTTGATGGAGTTCCGGAGGATGTTGCACGTGAAGCACTAAGATTGGGTGCTGCAAAGTTGCCTATAAAAACGCGTTTCATCCAGCGTATTGCTGAATAATGAGGTTAAGCGATGAGAGCCACAGAATTACGGGCGCAAACGCTCGACCAAATGAAAGATGAATTGGCTAAGTTAAAGAAAGAGCAATTTAATTTGCGTTTTCAAAAAGCAACAGGTCAATTAGAAAAGACTGCGCGCGTTAGACAAGTTCGTCGTGATATTGCGCGTATTAAAACTTTTCTTCGTCAAAAGATAAGTGAAAGTAAGGTTTAAGGAAATAAGAGATGCCTAAACGCGTTTTGCAGGGTGTTGTTATTAGCGACAAAAGTGATAAGACTGTTGTTGTCAAAGTTGAACGCCGTTATTCTCATCCGCTTCTTAAGAAGACTGTTCGGCAGTCTAAAAATTACAAAGCGCATGACGAAAACAACCAATTCAAGATTGGGGATCAAGTTTCTATTCAAGAATCTAGACCAATTTCGAAAGATAAATGTTGGATTGTTGTAAAAGACAATGTAGCGTAATGAGTTGAGTTTATTGTTTTAGAATTTAACAGTGTTTTTATCATTGATAAATTTGAAAGCGATGACTTTATCGTTATTTGGCAGGCAAATCCGAGTGTGTAAAAGGTACAGTCGGATATATGTGTTAAGAGAAGGTGGCCAGTCATGATTCAGATGCAAACAAACCTCGATGTTGCTGATAATTCTGGAGCGCGTCGTGTCATGTGCATCAAAGTGTTAGGCGGTTCAAAGCGAAAATATGCTTCGGTCGGTGACATTATTGTTGTTTCGGTTAAGGATGCAATTCCTCGTGGCCGTGTTAAAAAAGGTGATGTTATGAAAGCTGTTGTGGTTCGTACTGCTAAGGATATTCGTCGCGCAGATGGTAGTGTCATTCGTTTTGATGGTAATGCTGCGGTTTTAGTGGATAATAAAAAAGAGCCGATCGGCACTCGTATCTTTGGACCTGTTCCTCGCGAATTGCGTGGTAGGAATCATATGAAGATCATCTCGCTTGCTCCTGAAGTTCTGTAAGGAGTGAATGTTATGCAGAAGATTCGAAAAGGTGATAAAGTTGTCGTTTTGTCCGGTAAGGATAAAGGATGTAGTGGTGAAGTAATTAGGGTTAGTCCAAAAGAGAACAAGGCTTTTGTTCGTGGGGTTAATATGATTAAACGTCATCAACGTCAAACGCAGAAGCAAGAAGCTGGAATTATTTCTAAAGAAGCTCCGATTCATCTGTCTAATTTGGCGATTGCTGATCCTAAAGATGGTAAGCCTACACGTGTAGGCTTTCGTATGAATGCAGATGGTAATAAGGTGCGTTTTGCCAAGCGTTCGGGAGAGTTGATTAATGGCTGAGGAAAGACAAATACCGCGTATGAAAGCGCATTATTTTGAAGTAATTCGTAAAGTGCTTCAAGAGAAGTTTAATTACAGAAATGCGATGCAAATTCCGAGGATTGATAAAGTTGTAATAAATATGGGGATAGGTGAAGCAACTGCTGATTCGAAGAAGCCTTCCCTTGCTGCTGAGGATTTGGGGCTAATAACGGGTCAGAAGGCTGTTGTTACGCGTGCACGTAATTCTATTGCAACCTTTAAGGTTCGTGAAGGAATGCCTCTTGGAGCTAAAGTTACATTGCGTAAAGATCGTATGTTTGAGTTTTTAGATCGTCTTGTTACGATTGCTCTTCCGCGGGTTCGTGACTTTCGTGGTTTAAATCCAAAGAGTTTTGATGGTCGTGGCAATTTTGCTATGGGTATTAAAGAACACATTGTGTTTCCAGAAATCAACTATGATAAAGTTGATCAAATTTGGGGCATGGATATTATTGTTTGTACGACAGCAAAAACGGATGATGAAGCTCGTGAGTTATTGCGTGCTTTTAATTTTCCTTTTCGTTCGTAACGGCAAACGTAGTGAGGTGAAATTATGGCCAAAGTAAGTGCCGTTGAAAAAAATAAGCGTCGTGAGGTGATGGTAAAACGTTATGCTGCCCGTCGTGCACGTTTGAAAGCAATAGTTATGGATCAGAAGGTTTCTCTTGAAGAACGTTTTAAAGCTTCTGTTCAGTTGGCAGAGTTGCCGCGTAATTCTTCGAAAGTTCGTATTCGTAATCGCTGTGAGGTTTCAGGTCGTCCGCGAGCTTATTATCGCAAATTAAAAATGTCGCGAATTGCGTTGCGTGAGCTTGGCTCTATTGGCCATATTCCTGGTATTGTAAAGTCTAGTTGGTAAGAGGAGATTATTTAATGTCTATGTCAGATCCTCTTGGTGATATGTTAACACGTATTCGTAATGCACTTGGTCGTAAAAAAGGTAAAGTAGTTACTCCAGCTTCGAAGCTTCGTGCGCACGTTCTTGATGTTCTTCAGTCGGAAGGTTATATTCGCGGATATAATCAAATTGATTTAGGTGATGGAAAAGCGGAGATTGAAATCGAATTGAAGTATTTTGAAGGGCTGGCTGCTATTCGTGAGATTTCACGTGTATCAAAGCCAGGGCGTCGTGTGTATGTTTCTGCTAAGTCACTTCCTCAGGTGGCAAATGGCCTTGGTATTTCGATTTTATCGACTCCTAAAGGCGTTATGGCAGATCATGAGGCGCGTGAACAGAATGTTGGTGGAGAACTCCTTTGTCGTGTTTTCTAAGTTATGTCAAGAAAACGGAAGAAAAAGTAGGTTAGAACAATGTCTCGTATTGGAAAGAAACCCATTTCAATTCCTTCTGGAGTTACTGCTACTGTTGAAGGTCAGCTGGTTAAGGCAAAAGGTCCAAAAGGTGAGCTGAGTTACGTCGTCAATGATGAAGTCTTAGTCAAACTTGAGGAAAATATCATATCAGTTATGCCGCGGGATCAGTCAAAAGATGCGCGTTCTAAATGGGGTATGTCGCGCTCAATGATTGAGAACATTTTTTGTGGTGTGAAAGATGGCTTTGAAAAGAGGTTGGAGATTAATGGGGTTGGTTATCGTGCTGCTTTGCAGGGTAAGGATGTTCAACTATCTCTAGGCTTTTCGCATGATGTGGTTTATAAAGTTCCTTCGGGTGTTACTGTGACTGTTCCTAAGCCAACGGAAATTGTTGTTTCTGGAATTGATAAACAGCAAGTTGGACAGGTTGCAGCGGAAATTCGTGAGTATCGTAGGCCTGAGCCTTATAAAGGTAAAGGTGTTAAGCATGCAGATGAGCGTATCTTCCGTAAAGAAGGTAAAAAGAAATAAGGATTTTGTATTATGGTTTCATCTAAGGACATTATCCAACGTCGTGCAAGGCGTGTTCGTCGTAGAATTAAAATGGTTTCTCATGATCGTCCTCGGCTTAGTGTTTATCGTTCAAATCAGAACATTTATGCTCAAGTTATTGATGATTCGCGGGGATGTACACTTGTTTCAGCCTCTACTCTTGAAAGTGATTTAAAAAAGTCGTTAAAGAGTGGTGCGGATAAAAAAGCTGCTTTTGCTGTTGGTAAGTTAATTGCTGAGCGTGCGAAGAAAGCGGGTGTTAATGAGGTGGTTTTTGATCGTGGAGCGTATGTGTACCATGGTCGAGTCAAAGCTTTAGCTGAAGCTGCTCGTGAAGGTGGTTTGAATTTCTAAAATTTCTTATTTATGAATGAGTAAGGAGTGTTTAGAGTATTTCGTTTGAGTTCTTTCAGTTTGATGAGGGACTTTGTTATCGTGCTTCCGGAAAAGAAAAAGGAATGAGGAATGGCACAAAAAGAACGTGGTGATAGAGAAGAACGCGATAGTGAATTTGTCGATAGGCTCGTGCATATCAATCGTGTTGCTAAAGTTGTAAAGGGTGGTCGGCGTTTTGGTTTTGCTGCTCTTGTTGTCGTTGGAGATCAAAAAGGGCGTGTGGGTTTTGGACATGGTAAAGCCCGCGAAGTTCCAGAAGCCGTTCGTAAAGCAACGGAATCTGCAAAACGTGGGATGATTTATGTTCCGCTTCGGTCTGGGCGTACATTGCATCATGATCTTGAGGGTCGTCACGGAGCTGGGCGTGTTTTGCTACGTTCGGCTTCTGCTGGTACTGGTATTATTGCTGGGGGACCGATGCGTGCTATTTTTGAAGCTCTTGGTATGCAGGATGTCGTTGCAAAATCGCTAGGATCGTCGAATCCTTATAACATGGTTCGTGCAACATTTGATGCATTGAAACATCAAATGCATCCTAGAGATATTGCTGCTCAACGTGGTATAAAATATTCGACTTTGCAGGCGCGTCGTCGCCATTTAGTCGACCTAGAAGGGTAGTTTCTGAGATTATCAGAAAAGGAATTAGAAAATGGTTCAGAAAAAATCTCAGAGTGGTAAAACTGTGACGGTGGAGCAAATTGGAAGCCCTATTCGAAACTCACAGATTCAGCGTGCAACCTTAAAGGGGCTTGGACTAAATAAAATGCGTCGTCGGCGCGTTTTAGATGATACACTTTGTGTGCGGGGTATGATTGCTCGGGTTCGGCATCTTGTTCGCGTTATAGATGAAGGTTAAGGGTTGCGGGAGTATTAGATATGAAACTCAATGAACTGCGTGACTGCGAAGGCGCAATAAAAAATCGTAAGCGTGTTGGGCGTGGTATTGGTTCCGGTACGGGTAAGACTGGTGGTCGTGGTGTAAAAGGGCAAAAATCACGTTCTGGTGTTTCCCTTAATGGTTTTGAGGGTGGGCAGATGCCTATCTATCGTCGTTTGCCAAAACGTGGGTTTAGAAATTTCTTTGCCAAAATCTACAATGAAGTTTCACTAGGACGTATTCAGTTGGCAGTTGATGCAGGTAAGTTGAATATTGAAAAGCCTGTTGATATGATTGCTTTGAAAGAGGCTGGTATTATTCGTCGTGAAAAAGATGGGGTTCGTCTTCTTTCTGATGGTGATTTGACGGCTAAGATTACCTTTCATGTTTCTGGTGCTTCACAAGCTGCTCGTGTTAAGATTGAAAAAGTGGGTGGTCAAGTTATTCTTCCTGATATTGCTCGATAATTTTTTAATATGAATCGAGACCTAAAGAAGAATTACATCTGCTTTGTGGAATCTTTTGTGGAGAATTGTTTAATTTCTGCATTTATTTGTGTATGCATATATGAATTTTAGGATTATACTTCTGTGATTTAAAGAACTGGAGTGTGAAGTGGAGACGTTTTATGGCATCAGCAGCAGAGCAATTTGCTTCCAATATAAACTTCGGTACCTTTTCGCGTGCAACTGAATTAAAAAAACGCATCTGGTTTACTCTGGCGGCACTTCTTGTATATCGTTTTGGCACTTATATCTCTCTTCCAGGTATTAATATTGATGCTTTACGGCAAACATTTGAGCATCATGCATCGGGTGTATTAGGACTCTTTAATATGTTTGCTGGGGGTGCTGTTGGGCGTATGGCAATTTTTGCTCTAGGCATAATGCCTTATATTTCAGCGTCTATTATTGTACAATTATTAACATCTATTATTCCTTCTTTGGAAACTCTTAAAAAAGAAGGGGATTTAGGTCGTAAGATTATTAATCAATATACGCGTTATGTAACAGTCGTATTGGCAATTCTACAAGCTTTTGGTATCGCGGTTGCGCTTGAAAGTGGTATAGGGACAGGGCTTCAAATTGTTTTAGAACCAGGTCTTATGTTTCGTGTCTCTTCTGTTATTACACTTGTTGGTGGGACAATGTTTCTCATGTGGCTTGGCGAGCAAATTACGTCACGCGGTGTTGGTAATGGAGTTTCTCTTATCATTTTTACAGGGATTGTAGCTAACTTTCCTTCTACTTTTGCTCAGCTTTTGACAGCTCATAGCCAGGCTGATTTATCAACTTTTCTTTTAATAGCAATCGTTCTTATTGCGGTTTTGGTTATTGGGCTTATTGTTTTTATAGAGCGCGCCCAACGGCGAATTCTTATCCAGTATCCGAAACGTCAGGTCGGTAATCAAATGTTTCAAGGAGATATGTCGCATCTTCCTTTAAAGTTGAATACTGCTGGTGTTATTCCACCTATTTTTGCTTCATCTTTATTATTATTACCTGCCACTATTAATAATTTTTCTGATAAAATGCCACAATGGGTTCAGGCAATTTCTTATTCTCTTGGTCATGGACAGCCACTTTATATGATTATTTATGCATCTTTAATGGCGTTTTTTTGCTTTTTTTATACAGCTATTGTGTTTAATCCAAGTGATACTGCAGATCAGTTGAAAAAGCATTCTGGCTTTATTCCAGGGATTCGTCCAGGTGAGCGTACAGCCGAATATATTGATTATGTTTTGACGCGTATTACTGTTGTGGGCGCTGTTTATATTATCTTGGTTTGTTTGTTACCTGAATTTATGATATCTGCATTACAGGTTCCTTTTTATCTTGGGGGAACATCCTTGTTGATTGTTGTTACTGTTACACTTGATACGGTTTCTCAAATTCAGGGGCATCTTGTTGCTCACCAATATGAAGGGTTGATAAAAAAATCAAAACTTCGTGGAGGTAGAAGGAATCGATGAGAGTTATTCTTTTAGGTCCTCCTGGAGCGGGAAAAGGTACGCAAGCAAAAATGTTGACTGAGGAATATAACATTCCTCATTTATCAACAGGAGATATGTTGCGTGAGGTGATTGCCAAAGAAACGGAGATTGGTAAAAAAGCTAAAGCTATTATAAGTTCTGGTGCTTTGGTTCCTGATAGTATTGTTAACCAAATCGTATCAGATCGGATTGATGAAGCTGATTGTGTCAATGGTTTTGTTTTGGATGGGTATCCGCGAACTGTGGGGCAGGCGGAAGCGTTGCAACAGATACTAGATTCAAAAAATATGCGGCTTGATGCTGTTATTGAGTTGTGTGTTGATGAAGACATGTTGATTGAACGTATGAAGAAGCGTGTTGAGGAAACAATAGCGGCTGGTGAACAGGCTCGTTTAGATGACAATCCTGTTGCTTTTGCAAAAAGATTAGTAGAATATCGTGAAAAAACAGCTCCCTTATCAAAATTTTATTCAGAGAGGGGAATGTTGAAGGTTATTGATGGAATGATTGGTATTGCTGAAGTGACACGTATGATTAGAGGTTTTCTTTCATGAGATTTTTTTTAGAAATAAATGAAAAGAGTTGACTTTTGAGATGAAATCTATCAGAAGTAAATTTAATTTATTTTAGTGAAATAAGAGGATTCGGAAGAATTTTTTCTGAGTCTATTTTTTTTCTGTAAGGTATATCAGGTATTTTATAACAATTTTTCAAAATAACTAAGGAGAGTAGGCGTGGCTCGTATTGCTGGCGTCAATATCCCGACAAATAAGCGTGTAATTATTGCGCTTCAATATATCCACGGGATTGGACCAAAATTTGCTCAAGAAATTATTGAAAGAGTTGGTATTCCTTTGGGGCGTCGTGTGCATGAGCTTTCAGATGCTGAGGTGCTGCAGATTCGTGAGGCGATAGATCAAGGTTATCAAGTTGAAGGTGATCTTCGTCGTGACGTTGCTATGAATGTTAAGCGTTTGATGGACCTTGGTTGTTATCGGGGATTGCGTCATCGTCGGTCTTTGCCTGTTCGAGGGCAGCGTACGCATACGAATGCTCGTACGCGTAAAGGTCCGGCTAAGGCAATTGCTGGTAAGAAGAAATAAGGGCCTTTGTGGAAGGTTTTTATATATTCTTTTTCTTGTTTGATTTGTTTGACAAGGAAAAAAGGTGGAGCTGCTGATGTTACGGCAGTGATGAGATCGTTGAAAGGGAAATTATGGCCAAGGAAGCCACACGTGTTCGTCGTCGCGAACGTAAAAATATTTCATCGGGTGTTGTGCATATTAATTCAACATTTAATAACACAATGATTACGATTACTGATGCTCAGGGTAATGCAATTGCTTGGTCATCTGCGGGGGCTCAGGGGTTTAAAGGTGCACGTAAATCGACACCTTTTGCCGCTCAAGTTGCTGCGGAGGATTGTGCAAGAAAAGCGCAAGAGCATGGTATGCGTTCTTTGGAAGTTGAAGTTTGTGGACCTGGATCAGGGCGTGAATCTGCTCTACGTGCATTGCAATCTGTTGGTTTTGTCATTACTTCTATTCGCGATGTAACACCAATTCCTCATAATGGATGTCGTCCGCGGAAAAGGCGGCGTGTTTAATTGGGTGTTGTTTTTTGTTGTCGGAGATTTCTCTGATGTTCACATTGGTCGTTACGATTGAATGGTAACGGAACTAAAGAACGGGAATAAAAATATGATCCAGAAAAACTGGCAGGAACTTATTAAACCCAATAAGGTTGAATCATGTGCGCATGATAATCCAAATATTATAAGTGTGATTGCTGAACCTCTTGAGCGTGGTTTTGGTTTAACGTTAGGAAATGCGCTTCGTCGCGTGTTGTTATCTTCGCTTCGTGGTGCTGCTATTACTGCTGTGCAGATTGACGGTGTCTTACATGAATTTTCATCGATTCCAGGTGTGCGTGAGGATGTTACGGATATTATTCTGAATATAAAAGAAATTGCGCTTCGTATGGAAGAAGAAGGGCCTAAGCGTGTCGTCGTTTATAAAGAGGGGCCTGGTGTCGTGAAAGCGGGAGATATCAGTACAGTTGGGGATATGGAAATTCTAAATCCAGATCATGTTATTTGTACTCTTGATGAAGAAGCTGAAATTCGCATGGAATTTATTGTCAACACAGGAAAGGGGTATGTTCCATCTGATCGTAATTGTGTTGATGATGCACGTATAGGGCTTATTCCAATTGATAGTCTTTATTCACCAATCCGTAAGGTATCTTATAAAGTAGAAAATACACGCGAAGGTCAAGTTCTCGATTATGATAAATTAACGCTCACGATTGAAACAAACGGTGCTGTTAATGGTGAGGATGCTGTTGCTTTTGCAGCGCGCATTCTTCAAGATCAATTATCGTTATTTATTAACTTTGAAGAGCCACAGAAGGAGCCTGTTGAAGAGGCTGACTCTGAGCTTTCTTTTAATCCTGCACTTCTCAAAAAAGTGGATGAATTAGAACTTTCAGTTCGTTCGGCAAATTGTCTTAAGAATGATAATATTGTCTATATTGGTGATCTGATTCAAAAAACAGAAGCTGAAATGCTTCGGACACCGAACTTTGGTCGCAAATCGTTGAATGAGATTAAAGAAGTTTTGGCGTGTATGGGTTTACATCTTGGGATGGAAATTCCGGCGTGGCCGCCTGAAAACATTGATGATCTTGCAAAACGTTATGAAGATCAATATTAGAATTAGAATTTAAGGAGAGGGCTTATGCGCCATAGTAAGTCAGGACGTAAGTTAAATCGTACTGCCAGTCACCGTAAAGCGATGTTTGCAAATATGGCAACTTCGTTGATCGAGCATGAGCAGATTGTGACAACGCTTCCAAAGGCTAAAGAAATTCGTCCTATTGTTGAAAAACTCGTTACTCTTGGTAAGCGTGGTGGTTTGCATGCGCGTCGGCAAGCGATTGCAGCACTTCGTGATGCAGGAAAGGTTGCAAAATTATTTGATACGCTTGCGCCACGTTATGCGTCACGCAACGGTGGGTATTTGCGTATTATGAAAGCGGGGTTTCGTACCGGAGATAATGCACCAATGGCTGTTATAGAATTTGTTGATCGTGATGTTGAAGCGAAGGGTGCTGGGGATCGTGCTCGTATAGAAACTTCTGAGAATGAAAAGGGGACATCTTCATAAAGTTTTTTTATCTGTTGGATTTTTAAAGGCCGCCTTGTCTTGGGCGGTTTTTTTGTGAGCATTTTTAAGTTTGTTTTAGTTGAGAAATAGGTGGAGAGAGAAAATTATAGAATATTGAATTATCTTATTTTTATAATATTTATTGTTCAAATAGGTTGTTTTTATTCTCTATTATGAAATATTAATAGAAGTCCTTAGTTTGCGGGGATGCGTTTTTTATTCTATTAATCTTCAACAGAATGTGCTGATTTTATAAGGAGTGGATTATGAGGTATTCTTTTTGGGTGCGGATTTTTTTTGCAATTATGATGCAGATATCATTTGATCATGTATATGCTCATGTTCCTCAAACACAAACAGAAATCACTCTTTCATTTGCTCCTTTAGTTAAAAAGACAGTTCCATCTGTTGTAAATATTTATGCAGCTCGACAAATTAGAGCACGATCACCTTTTGAAGGTGATCCATTTTTTGAGCAATTTTTTGGTCGTTTTCAAAATAATTTTCCTGTCCGTAAGCAATCGTCATTAGGATCAGGGGTGATTGTTGATGCACGTGGTTTGATTGTTACAAATTACCACGTCATTAAAGATGCAAGCGAAATTAAAGTGGCTTTTTCTGATGGGCGAGAGTTTGAGAGTAAGGTCGTGCTCAAAGATGAAGCGACTGATATTGCAATTCTTGAAGTTAAGGAAAAAGATGCTCAATTTCCCGTTTTGCCTTTGGGAAACTCTGATACTGTTGAAGTTGGTGATCTTGTTCTTGCTATTGGTAATCCTTTTGGTGTTGGTCAAACAGTTACAAGTGGTATTGTTTCAGCGCAAGCGCGTACACGTGTTGGGATTTCTGATTTTGACTTTTTTATTCAAACAGATGCTGCCATTAATCCAGGGAATTCGGGTGGCGCTTTGATTGATATGAAAGGTGAGTTAATCGGGATTAATACGGCTATTTATTCGCGTTCCGGTGGTTCTGTAGGGATTGGTTTTGCTATTCCGGTTAATCTTGTAAAAGTGATGCTTGATACTGTTAAACGCGGTGGAAAATATTTTGTACCGCCTTATATTGGGGCTTCTTTTCAAAATGTTACAGCTGATATTGCTGGTGGTTTAGGTTTAGAACGTCCCTATGGTGCTTTGATTATTGAGGTTATCAAAGATAGTCCTGCTGAAAAAGCTGGATTGAAAGTAGGTGATGTTATTTTAAGTGTGCAGGGGGTACGCGTTGACAGTCCAGATAGTCTTGGGTATCGTTTGATGACAGCTGACGTTGATCATAGTCTTGCTTTGGAATATTTACGGAGTGGAAAAACTTTAAAAACACAAATAACAGTTTCATCGATATCAGAAACTGCATTTTTAAAATCTGAAAAAATTACGGGTGACAGTCCTCTTGCTGGTGCTGAAGTGTTAGATTTAACACCGCAAAATAGTCAACGTTTTCATCTTCCTATATCGGCAAAAGGGGTTGTGATTACCAATCTTGATGAAATGAGCAATGCTGCTGGAATTTTTCAGTCAGGAGACATCCTACGTGTTGTAAATGGCCATAAAATTCAAACAGTTCATCAGTTGAAAAAGATTCTTATGCAAGCGCGTTCGCGTACTTGGCAATTGGAATATGAACGTGATGGGATGTATATTCGCCAATTTATTCGTTGAGGTTTTTTTTGAAGAAAGATTTTTTTACTTCGTCGTTTGATCTTCAAGTTAATAAAAGTCAGCCACTTGCAGAAAGAATGCGCCCTTGTTCTCTCAATGATGTTGTAGGACAAAAGCATTTGATTGGAGAGGATGGTTTGCTTTCACGTATGGTGGCTGCTGGCTCAATTGGATCGATGATTTTTTGGGGACCTCCAGGGACGGGAAAAACAACCGTTGCACGTTTGTTGGCCCTTGAAACAAATTTCGCGTTTGAACAAGTTTCTGCTATTTTTACAGGAGTTTCTGAACTTAAAAAGATTTTTGAAGTTGCGCAAAGACGTTTTATGTCTGGGGATAAAACACTTCTTTTTGTTGATGAAATTCATCGGTTTAATCGTGCACAGCAGGATAGTTTTCTTCCTGTTATGGAAGATGGTACTGTGGTCCTTATAGGTGCAACAACCGAAAATCCTTCTTTTGAACTTAATGCTGCCCTTCTTTCGCGTGCACGTGTTTTAACATTTCTTTCTCATGATCATGAAAGTTTGGATATGCTTTTGAGGCGTGTTGAAGAAGTGGAGGGAAAATTTCTTCCCTTGGATAATGATGCCAGAGACGTTTTGATAGAGATGTCTGATGGTGATGCACGGGTAGCGTTGACATTGGCAGAGGAAGTTTGGTCTATTGCGCCATTAGGAGAGATTCTTGATGTTGTTGCTTTGCAAAAGGTTATTCAGCGTCGTGCACCCATTTATGATAAAGGACGAGAAGGGCATTATAATCTCATTTCAGCTTTGCATAAATCTGTTCGTGGATCTGATCCTGATGCGGCGCTTTATTATTTGGCACGTATGTTGGATGCTGGTGAAGATCCTCTCTATATTGGGCGAAGATTGGTTCGTATGGCTGTTGAAGATGTTGGTTTGGCAGATCCTCAAGCTCTTGTCATCTGTAATGCGGCAAAGGATGCCTATGATTATTTAGGGTCTCCTGAGGGAGAATTGGCGTTGGCACAAGCTTGTCTTTATGTTGCAACTGCGCCAAAGTCAAATGCAACATATCTCGCGTATAAAGCTGCATTGCGTTGTGCACGCAAAAGTGGTTCTTTGCCGCCACCTAAGCATATCCTTAACGCACCTACGAAATTTATGAAGGAAGAAGGGTATGGAAGTGGTTATTGTTATGACCATGATGAACCAGACGCTTTTTCAGGACAAGAATATTTTCCCGAAAAACTTGGACGTCAGAGTTATTATAAACCAGTTGAGCGTGGTTTTGAGCGTGAAATTGTGAAACGTCTTGAGTGGTGGCAACAGTTGCGCAAAAAACGTAAAGATCAAAATAAAATTTGAGTTGAAATACGTTTTTTCTTGATCTTGGATTTATTGTTTTATCTCTTATATTATTGTATGAGAAATTTAGCTTATATTTTAAACATTTATTGCATTGCTTGTAGAGGTTTTTTTTGATATCTTCGAAAGTACATATTTTTTCAAATTTAAATATATCATTCAACTTTTAAGCTGCTTTATTTTTTTGGTTTTTATTAAATAATATATTGATTTATAATGATAATTTACTGTTTCGTAAGTTGAATGAAAGTCTCAAATACCGTAAATTTCTCTCATTCCAAGCCTGTTATTTGTTGAATCAATCAAATCATTCGCTTGCAGGTTACAAGCAGGATTAGCGTGTAATAAAAACTGTACAAGAAAGGACTAAAAAATCCCTCTTATGAATTGTCTCAAGTGCCGAGAGCTGTCGCAATATTGGGGGATGATAAATAGTGTGATGGTTCCAGCTTTCTCCTTCTATAGTGTAAAGATGGTGGCGCCCAAAGGGTTTTACAGTATACCACATTCATAGGTATTGTCACAAAATGAGCTTGGAAGTGTTGAGAGATGTTTCTTAAATCAAGTGCATGAATATGCAACACAATAGCGTTTTGTTCTTCGATGCAATAGGGCATGAGGTTGATTGATGATGCGTTTTTGTGTGATCAATAGCAGGAGAATTCTTAGTCTCTCAAGTATTTAATAAAAGGGATAAGCAGGAGGGCTATAGAACATTGTGTTGAAATTTAAATTGTTCCTTTTCTAGAGAGATATAAATATGTTAACTTGCTCTCCTATGGAAGTATTGTTTTATTGGAATTTATTTTGTGTCATAAGATAAGCAATGCCAATTCTTTATTGTGATGGTTATGAATGTTTATGGACATAATGTGAAGATAAGAATGAAAATAGTCTGTGAAAATCTAAACTCAAGCCTTTAGTTAAATTAAAAGTACAGTGTACACTAAAGTTTTAGGTTATTATGAATCGGTCAAGGATATAATCGTGGATAAAACAAAAGCTCTCGATGCTGCTCTCTCACAAATTGAACGTTCTTTTGGTAAAGGCTCGATTATGCGTCTTGGGCAAAAAGAGCAGGTTGTTGAAATCGAAACAGTTCCAACAGGGTCGTTATCCTTGGATATTGCTTTAGGGATTGGTGGATTACCGAAGGGGCGTATTGTTGAGATTTATGGACCAGAAAGTTCTGGGAAAACAACATTGGCTCTCCATGCTATTGCTGAGGCACAGAAAGGTGGTGGGATTTGTGCTTTTATTGATGCAGAGCATGCGCTTGATCCTATTTATGCGCGTAAGCTTGGTGTTGATTTAGAAAACTTGTTCATTTCTCAGCCAGATACCGGTGAACAGGCATTGGAAATTACAGAAACGTTGGTTCGTTCTGGTGCAGTTGATGTGCTTGTTGTGGATTCTGTCGCAGCTTTAACACCGCGAGCAGAAATTGACGGTGAAATGGGTGATGCTTTGCCCGGATTGCAAGCTCGGTTAATGAGTAAAGCGTTACGAAAATTAACCGCAGCAATTTTTCGCTCTAACTGTATGGTTGTTTTTATTAATCAAATTCGCATGAAAATTGGTGTGATGTTTGGTTCTCCTGAAACGACAACGGGTGGAAACGCTTTAAAGTTTTATGCTTCTGTTCGTTTAGATATTCGTCGCATTGGATCCATTAAAGATAGGGATTCAATCGTTGGTAATCAGACGCGCGTTAAAGTGGTGAAAAATAAATTGGCACCTCCATTCAAACAGGTTGAGTTTGATATTATTTATGGTGAAGGTATTTCCAAAGTAGGTGAATTGATTGATTTGGGTGTCAAGGTTGGCATTGTGGAAAAATCTGGTGCATGGTTTTCTTATAATTCTCAGCGTTTAGGACAGGGACGTGAAAATGCAAAGCAGTTTTTACGTGAACATGCGGAAGTCGCAGCAGAAATTGAAGCGGCTTTGCGCCAAAATGCTGGTTTGATTGCCATTGAACTGCTAGAAAATGCAGGGTCAGAAAATACAGAAAGTGATGAAGCTATTTGATGGGGCGTTTTTTTCGTCTATATTTTTTTTCCTTTAAGATTTTTCTGTTTTTTGTTTGAGTTTTTAAATACGCAGTCATTTTATTCTCAATTTTTTAAAACAAATATTCCATTTTTGATTAAATTGACTCCATGCGTGGCGAAGAGGATTTAATGAGGGGGGATTTTTCTTTTATGGTTTTGTGCTGTATTGAGCAGGTGTCAACATGAATAGTGTTAATAATATTCGGTCAACATTTTTGGATTATTTTCATCGTAATGGGCATAAAGTTCTTTCTTCTAGCCCTCTCGTTCCACGTAATGATCCTACACTTATGTTTACAAATGCAGGGATGGTGCAGTTTAAAAATGTTTTTACTGGGCTTGAACAGCCCCCTTATACGCAGGCAACAACGGCACAAAAATGTGTTCGTGCGGGTGGAAAGCATAATGATCTTGATAATGTTGGTTATACGGCGCGCCATCATACATTTTTTGAAATGCTGGGTAATTTTTCTTTCGGTGATTATTTTAAAGAAGAAGCCATTTTTTTATCATGGAATCTTTTAACAAAGGAATTTCGCCTGCCAAAAGATAAATTATTGGTGACAGTTTATCAGAGTGATGATGTTGCTGCCGAACTGTGGCGTAAAATTTCTGGTCTTCCAGATGAAAAAATTGTTCGTATTGCGACGGCTGATAATTTTTGGTCGATGGGAGAAACAGGACCTTGTGGGCCTTGTTCGGAGATCTTTTATGATCATGGTGATGAAATCTGGGGCGGTCCTCCTGGAAGTGCTACTGAAGATGGGGATCGCTTTATTGAGATTTGGAATCTTGTTTTTATGCAGTATGAGCAAGTTTCCAAGGAAGAACGTGTTAACTTACCTCATCCTTCTATTGATACAGGCATGGGATTAGAGCGTATTGCTGCTGTTTTACAGGGTGTTCATGATAATTATGACATTGATCTTTTTCGTGCATTAATTGCTGCGTCAGAAGAAATTACAGGGATTGAGGCAAAGGGTGATTTTATTGCCAGCCATCGTGTTATTGCTGATCATCTTCGCTCATCTGCATTTTTGATTGCTGATGGTGTGCTTCCTTCTAATGAAGGAAGAGGATATGTTTTACGTCGTATTATGCGTCGTGCTATGCGTCATGCCCATCTTTTTGGTGCTAAAGAGCCCTTAATGTGGCGACTTTTGCCTGCTTTAATTCGCGAAATGGGACAAGCTTATCCTGAATTGGTGCGTGCAGAATCTTTGATTTCAGAAATTTTGAAGTTAGAAGAAATACAGTTTCGTAAAACGCTTGAACGAGGACTTGGTTTGTTGAACGAAGCAAGTACTAATCTTAAAGAAGGGGACTATTTGAATGGTGAAGTTGCTTTCAAGCTTTATGATACCTATGGTTTTCCGCTTGATTTGACGCAAGATGTTTTGCGGCGTCGAGGAATCTCTGTTGACGTTGGTGCTTTTGATAAAGCGATGGAACGCCAAAAAGAGGAAGCGCGTGCCAATTGGTCTGGTTCTGGGGAAGCTGTAACAGAAAAGATCTGGTTTTCTGTTCGTGATCAAGTGGGGGCTACAGAATTTTTGGGTTATGAAACAGAAAAAGCTGAAGGAATTCTTACAGCTCTTGTGTGTGATGGTAAAATTGTTGATCATATTTCTTCAGGTCAGAAAGCTATGCTTGTTGTTAATCAGACGCCTTTTTATGGTGAATCTGGTGGGCAAATTGGTGATAGCGGTATTATTTCTGGTGAAAATTTTATTTTTGAGGTGCATGATACCCAAAGAAAGGGTGATGGTGTTTTTATCCATATTGGGGAGGTGAAATCTGGTCAGGCATCGAGGTCTGATTGTGTCGAATTAACGGTTGATATTGTTCGTCGTAAGAAAATTCGTGCGAATCACTCTGCTACTCATTTGTTACACGAAGCTTTACGCCAAATATTGGGGGATCATGTTACTCAAAAGGGCTCTCTTGTATCGCCAGATCGGTTGCGTTTTGATTTTTCTCATCCAAAATCCGTTTCACCAGAAGAGTTGAAAAAAATAGAAGATTTAGCCAATGAGATTGTTTTGCAAAATAGTAAGGTCGTAACGCGTCTCATGGCTGTAGATGATGCAATTTCTGAAGGAGCCATGGCATTGTTTGGGGAAAAATATGGTGATGAAGTTCGCGTTGTTTCTATGGGGGAGCTCCTTGAACTGGGAGGATTAAAAAAGCGTTGGTCAATTGAGCTTTGTGGAGGGACTCATGTGGAGCAAACAGGTGATATTGGTTTAATTCATATTGTTTCTGAAAGTTCTGTTTCAGCTGGAGTGCGGCGTATTGAAGCTTTAACAGGCAAAGAAGCACGTCTTTATCTTAGCCGCCAAGATGAGCGTATTCATGAAATTGCTGATCTTTTAAAAACTTCTTCTGCTGGTGTGGAAGAACGGGTGCGAATTTTACTTGATGATCGTCGTAAACTTGAAAAAGAGTTGAATGATGTACGCAAGAAAATGGTGTTGAGCGGTGGAGTAACAGAAAGAAGCCAAGGTGATATTACCATCATCAATGGGCTTTCTTTTACTGGACGCGTTGTTAAAAATATTTTACCACGGGATCTTAAGGCACTCGTCGATTCTGAGAAAAAACAAATTGGATCTGGAGTGGTTGCTTTTATTAGTGTCACGGAGGATGGAAAAGGGAGTGCTGTTGTCGGCGTTACAGATGATTTAACGGATAAGTTAAATGCTGTAGATCTCGTTCGTATTCTTTCAGCGATTCTTGGTGGTAAAGGTGGAGGTGGCCGTTCTGATATGGCACAGGCTGGTGGTCCTGAGGGGAACAAAGCTGATGAGGCATTTGCGGCATTAAAAGATTTTCTTGAAAAAAATTAAATTAAATCATTCTGCATAGGTGTTTTTCACATTGTTATATTGGGTTGGCATCTATGTATCATGAATATCTGTCTGGTGTATTTCTGAAATGCAGATACAGCGTAATTGGGGAAAATACAATTGTAAAGATAAAGACAGTGTTTGTCTTTATCACCACTGTATCATTTGGCTTTATAGCTTCCAAGCGTTTCAGGAGTCACTTTTTTAAGATAAGATAGATTATGCAGCACTTCATGCTTTGCTGTGTATTCTTTTACTGGGGAGAATAGTTATTATGTTGCTCTTATAGATTTTTTGAAGAAATATCTCTTTTTATGAAAGGAATAGTACAAGATTTATTGCATACGATTATCCTTATAAAGTTATAAGCTGTCATTATTCTATTAGTTTTCAAATGAATAAAATCTCTTTCCTTGAAAAGGCTTATAAAAGAGTTGTTGTATCTTAGAGCTATTGTGTTGTTTTTATTTTGCTTGTTATGTACAAGAAAACAGTTTTTTGGTTTATTATTAAAAGGTTTTGAAAAGAATATTCTCCTATCTTTATAAATCTTTATTTCAAGTTATAAAGTAATGAATTATCAATATAAATCAAATGAATACCACATAAATCTAAAGATTTAGATTAATATCTAATTTATTTATGATAAAATTGCTTTAATACATTGAGTTATAATGATAATTTATCGTTTTATCTTTTGAATAAGAGCTACGAATATTCGTAGGATTTTATTATTTCAAATTCTGTGTATGTTAAATTAATCAAAACCACTCACGAATGTCGTTGTGAAATGGGCTTAAGAGCATTGAGAAATGTTTCTTAAAAAAATCATATGAATGTGCAAAATAATGATGTTCTGTTCTTTATGCGAGGACTATAAAGAACGTGATAAACAAAAGTGCAAAGCAATACATAATATTCATTATTTAAAAGATATTTCTTTAGTTCGTTTTGAAATTCGTAAAGTTGAGTAAAAAGAAGACGGTAAAACTGGAAATTGTTTTTACCTTTACATTTTCCCTAAATGAGAATGTATACTCGTCAATATATACAGATATAGGGAAATATTTTTGTCCCAATCTAGTAAAATTGCAATAGCAGAGAAAATACTAAACTGTTTTAATATTTGTCTTAAATACCTAAAATGGATTGTGGCATTTTTAGAAATCTTTTTACTTGTATCATATAAGCACTCTTATTGTATTGAAGAGACAGTTTTTGCATAAGATCTATGAAGAGTATCGTTTTTATGAAGCTATGGCTTCATGTAAGGGAATAACATTTTCTCCTTCTCTTTCTAGTGGTTTGATTGTTAAACCACTTGCCTTTAAAAAATTAGAGAAACGTCCCCCTTTATCGATTAATTCTTGAAAGTTTCCTTTTTCCATTAAGTGACCATGATCCAGAAAGAGTATCACATCAGCATTGCGTACTGTTGAGAGGCGATGTGCTATAATAAAAGTAGTACGGTTATGGCTTATGCAATCGAGAGCATCTTTGACACGTGCCTCTGTTTCAACATCAAGAGCGCTTGTTGCTTCATCTAGAATGAGAATAGGGGCATTTTTTAAAACAGCGCGTGCAATTGCTAGTCGTTGTTTTTCTCCACCTGATAATTGAGATCCTCGTTCGCCCACCATTGTATTATAACAGTCAGCTTTTTTTAGAATAAAATCGTGAGCTTCTGCTATTTTTGCGGCTTCATAAAGTTCTTCATTCGTTGCGCTCGCTTTTCCTATTGAGATATTGTCATGAATAGTACGGTTGAAAAGACCCGAGTCTTGAAATACTGTTGCTAAAGATTTGCGTAAAGATTCGCGATTGATCGAGCATATATTTATTCCATCAATGGAGATATGCCCAAGGGTAGGGTCGTATACGCGCTGCAACAGATTGATCAATGTTGTTTTTCCAGCCCCTGTTGGTCCTACAATCGCAACAGTTTGTCCTGCTTTAACCTCAAAGGAAATATCAAAAACACCTTGAGAAGAATTTGGGAATTGATAGGTCACGTGATGAAATTGTATGGCGCCTTTAACATTTTGGAGGGAAGGAAGATTTTGCGGTTCGTTAATATGAAAGGTTGAGTCTTCCATTTCAAAAAATTCTTGCAGTTTTGCTTGTGAGGATATTGCACAATTAATAAAATTGCTCATTTGGTCTAGGCGGCTAATCATGAGTTGTGCAAATCCAACAAAAGCAACGACTTCACCTACCCGTAATTGATCTTTTGCAACAAAAAAAGCTCCAAGGAGAAGAACACAAACGATTGAAATTGTTGAAGCCATTCGATTTAAGCCACTGGCGAGCGCCCACCAATTGAGAACAGGATTTTGTGCTTTAAGAAGAGCATTTGTATGTTGATGCAGTATAGAAGTTTCTTCTTTTATTCGGTTATAACTTTGTACAATGGAAACATTAGAGATTGAATCACTGACATGTTTAAAAAGGTTGTGGTGGTAGCATTCTACAGCGGCTTGTCCGTCTTTTGTTTTTCGCATCACTAAACGTGCAATTAATACATAAATGATGGCAAGCCCAACCAAGACTATTGAAAGACGCCAATTCATATTAAAGGCTATGGGGATGAGAACCAATAAGGCGACAAGTGTTGAGAGATGTTGGCGCATAAAATCAAGCCATATGGTTGACATGGAATCTATAGCGCGCAAAAGTGTATGGAGTGCGTTGGAAGTCCCACGTTGTTGATGCCAAATTAAAGGCATGGCAATGATACGTTCGAAAGATTCCGTTAAAACCGTTAAGCGACGTCTATGGGCTAAGCGGTCTGCACCGCGAGCAACAAGGACATAAGCGATAATATGTGAAAGTCCAAAACCAACCCAAATGGCAAGAGTAGGGAGGATAGCTAATTTTTCTGTAATAGAATCAATAACGCGTCCAAATAAAATAGGTTCTGCAATGGTGATAATCGCTAACATAACATTAGCAGTACAGATTAAAAGGGATGCATTTTTTTCTCTGTTTAGGTAAGTGAGAACACGTGCATAGGTTTTGAATAAGGACACTGTTAATTATCTCCATTCGCTGTTAAGCGTAAAGGCTGTTGATTTTTATAACGCTTAATTTTTAGCTAATAAAATTTGAACGTTAAGAAAAGGCAATTTTGGATACTAACTGTAATATGGTGTGATAAAGCCAACTAAAATATGAATTTTTGTGTTTATAAAGGCGCAAAAATAGACATCAGGCAAGGGAACTTTTATGGCAGGCGTAGAAATAAAAAAAGTTGAGGCAGATGAAAATGGAATGCGCTTAGATCGCTGGTTTAAAGTGCATTATCCAGGACTTGGGTTTGGAATTTTGCAAAAATTGTTGCGTTCTGGTCAGATACGGGTTGATGGTGGACGTGTTAAAGCCGATACGCGTCTTTGTATAGGGCAGTCTGTTCGTATTCCACCTCTCCCTATTGATGACAAAGAAAGTCTTCCAATAACGGATAAAACCCTCCGTGGGCAGGATGATGGAACCGTTTTGAAAAAAATGCTGCTTTATGAAGACCCAAAGGTATTTGTTTTTAATAAACCAGCTGGGTTGGCTGTACAAGGAGGCTCTGGTTTAACACGTCATATGGATAGTATGCTTGAGGTATGGCGCAATAAAAAAGGTGAAAAGCCACGTTTGGTTCATCGTCTTGATCGTGAGACGTCGGGGGTGCTTATTGTTGCGCGATCAAGGGGAGCTGCTCAGTCCTTAACAGCTGCTTTTAGAGCGCGAGAAACAAAAAAGACTTATTGGGCGTTGGTTCGGGGTGTGCCTAAAAAAAAGCAGGACAAAATTTCAACGTGGATGGTTAAGGAAATGACTGCACAAGGTGACAAAATGCGTGTTTGTGAACATGGGGAGCCAGATTCACATCATGCGGTTTCCTACTATCGCGTTTTAGATACGCGAGGGCGGACTCTTTCGTGGCTTGAAATGGAACCCTATACTGGGAGAACACATCAGCTTCGTGTGCATGCTGCCCATATGGATCATCCTATCATTGGCGATACAAAGTATTTTTTTTCTGATAGTAATTGGACATTACCAGGAGGAATTCAAAATCGTCTTCATCTTCATGCACGTCGTATTCGTATTCCTCATCCTTCAGGAGGAATATTGGACATTGTTGCACCTTTACCACCTCATATGGTTCAAAGTTTTAATCTTTTGTCTTTTAATGAGAGTGATGCTGAAACCGACTAAACAAACTTCATTTGTTCTTTTTGATTGATACAAATTTTGTCTATAAATTTGATAAGATGAATAGGGCATCATTTGAAGAAAGTTTTTGATAAGTCAATCGCTATGAGAAAATTATGTTTTTGAGTGATGAAATTTTCGAATATCATGGCTTTCTTTCTACAGCTCTTTATCCATATTGATTGTATTGTTATTTTTTGGATATGGTGTATCGTTTAATAATCTGAGTTTATGAAGCTGCTCCTTTGAATTATCTATAGAGGTCATATTGGGAAGGCGTGTCTGTTGAGGGAGATGAGTTAGATAAAATCTGAAAGATATTTACTAAAATAGAGAAAGCGATTTTAGTTTTTTTATGGGGAATAATGGAGGCGTTTTATAGTAATGCTGAGGAAAAGTAACCTCTCAAAAAATTCCTGTTGTCAAGGAAGTTTGTTTTATTATCAATGTGGTTTGATATGCTTATAGTATAGATTTATGCTTTGTATCTTTGCTTACACAATGAAGCCTTCTTAGCAAAGTTCTCCTTTCAATGACCAATTATTTTTCTACTTACTTAGTTTATCCAAAAGACTATCTTTCATAAAAGAAGAAATAAGTTTTTAGTATCTTAATGCTTCATTGAAGTGAACTCATCACATTGAAAAAATATCTAGACAAAAAATTGGAGATAAAACGTCAGGCGCGTTTTATTGCTCTAGGGAGGGCTTGAACACTTTTGTTTTTTCTAGTGAACAAAACAGATATTTATTATGGGAACATTCAAAAGGGGGATAAATTGAAATTAGGAGTGACTGATGGGATCATTATTGATTGACGTTAATAACGTCTCAAAAATATATCGCAACATTGACAGAGGAATTGGTTTTAAAAACAAGGTGTTTTCTCTCTTCAAGCCGGTTTATACAAATCATCATGTGTTAAAAGATATGAGTTTCACCCTCTTTTCAGGGCAATCGTTAGCAATTCTTGGCCCTAACGGAGCGGGTAAATCGACACTGATTAAAATACTTTCTGGTATACAATACGCTGATGAGGGATGTGTTAAAGTCCTTGGTGTTGATCCTTATAAAGCGAAGAAAAATCTGTTCAAGTCTTTGGGTGTGGTCTTTGGTCACAAGAATTGTTTATGGTGGGATTTGCCCTTACGCTACAGTCTGGATATGGTTCAACCATTATATGGTCTTGAACGCTCCTCTTTTACCCGTGATCTTAAAGAGATCGCTGAGTTGCTGGGTCTTGAGCATATTATGGATAAGCCAGTGCGGATGCTTAGTCTGGGTGAGAGAGTGAAAAGTGAATTGGCATTTAATCTCTCCTTTAGACCTAAACTGTTGTTTCTCGATGAGCCAAGTATTGGTCTTGATATTACATCTAAGCATGAAATCAGGGAGCTTCTTAAAAAACTGAAAAAGGAGCGTGGCACTGGGTATATCATTACAAGTCATGATATGGGAGATATTGATGGATACGTCGATGATATTATTCTTTTGCATAAAGGAAAGAAACAGTTTCATGGTAATCTTCATGCGCTTAAAAATGTCATTCCTTCTTTGGTGAGAATGACACTTTTTTGTGAACACATGGCTGCACCTTCAGCTGTTGTAGAAAAAATTGATGAGATTGCGTTGAAATTATCTACTCCTTTAAAAGATAAGCACTTTAACGCTGAAGAATGCTCGCTGGAGGTTTCGCTGCCCCGTGAGGATTTTGCGCGTTTTGTACGCGAAATTACAACCGAATTGAACTGTACGTTCTCTGTATCCACTCCCTCGCTTGAAGAGATGCTCCGTGTTAAATTTAAAGAATTTATCTAACCACTGCTTTGGTATGTTTCTTTTTGCCAAGAATGGATTACTCACTGTTCTAAGTGATAGAGCAATGTTTTTTACCGATATTATCATTGGGACACTTTCGCCATTTGTTATTCAACTTCTATTATGGAATGCACTTTTCTCTGATACGGGCAACACCATCAATGGCTTTAGCTTTTATGATATGATGTATTATTATGCTTTTGCTTTAGTCCTAGGTCGCTTAAATAATGGTTATAATGTGATTAAGTTTTTCTCTCATCATGTTAAAGAAGGTCAATTAGAAGTATATCTTACAAAGCCCTTTAGTTATATGACACAAATGCTTTTTACTTTTTTAGGGGAGAGTGTATTATATAGCATCCCGTTATTGGCTCTTTTTGTTGTTAAGCTTGTTTTATCCTATGAAAATATTCTGGAATTGGTCATCGCTTTTCTGTTCTTTTTTCTGGTTGTTATTCTATCACAATTGCTTTGTTTTTTACTCTCTTTTGGAATTGCCTTATTAAGCTTTTGGGTGATTGAGTACAATATATTACTCTCTTTCAGTATTCTCAGTTCAGCGCTTCTTGGGGGTGTTCTTTTACCACCATCTTTTTGGCCGGTGTGGCTTATTCCGCTTATGCAATTTAATCCTTATCGTTTCATGATATCCGCTCCTGCCGAGTTTTTCGCGACGCAAAATTTAGCGTTGTTTCAGCAGTTTATTTTCGGAAGTTTTACTTATATTTTGTGTTTTTTATGCTTAATTCATATTGCTTGGAATAAAGGGATGAAAGCATATAATGGAGCGGGTGGTTGAGATGAAAATAATCCTTCATTTTATCAGTTTGAATATCCGCCGACAGATTGTTTATGGTAAGAATTTGGCTGGGGAGTTTATTCTTTCTCTATGCTATTATTTTATTCAATTCATATTTATTGATAGAATATCTTCTTTTTCAGGAAAGATCGGTAACTATAGCAGAGATGAAATCCATTTTATCTTTGTTGTCTTTGTTTTACTTGGAATATTTTTGAATATTTTTACTAATTCTATTGAAACGTTTTTTGAAAAAGTAGCGGATGGTAAAATTGAACCATACTTGATAAAGCCCGTTTCAATCTGGTTGTTGATGTTATTTGGTTGGTGTAAACCTCTTAATCTGATCAAGCTCTTTGTTCTTTATGTTAGTGCCTATTTATTTGTATCATTACCGAATATATCCGATCTTAAGCTAAGATGGATCTCTTTTATTGTTGCAATATTTTGTGTTTTTATTGTCAATATTTGTTTTTTCATGATGTTTAATTTTGTAACATTTATTATTAGCCGTAAGATGCCTGTCGAATATTTTCATGAAATGATTTACGAGCTTTCATTTGTACCAATAGGAATTTATCCTTTAAGCATCGTAAAATGGCTTTTGTTTATGCTTCCTATGGCTTTTTCTGCTTCCTTGCCTGTGTCATTGTTGCTTGGTAAAGGCGAATGGAATATTGGATATCTTCTGTTGAGCGCTTTTCTTTCCATGGTCATGACTTTCATAAGTTATAAGAAAACAATGCGTAAATTTAATGGATTAGGGGGATGAGATGAAAGTCAGCATGATTATAAAAATAAAAAAAATTGAGTGAATAATTCTATTGTACCATAAATTATCGTTATTTATTCTGGCGATATAAGGCATGTAGAATTTTCACATGAGGATTTTTTTATTGTTAGATAAGATTGAACAATAATATAGGCCGCATTCCCACGGTTACTGGCAAGGAGCGTGAAACAGAAATTAGAGGTTTAAACTGTTCGATTTTAGATGGCAGCTTGATGACAAAAGCCAATGGTAAGATGGCATACAATTTAATATCATTCATAATACGAGCCAGATGTGTTCTTTTTCGGTTATAGTGCTAAAAAATTGTCAAAAGTGGATAATTTTTATATGTGTAGAATGTGGTTATTCGTGCGGATTTTGTTGGTGCATTCAATATATTATTACGTGGATGAGTTTTTGCTTAAACAATAAGAAAATTGATAGAATAAAGCTTTTAAGTTGCTCAATAGAAAGCTAAGAGCTGTGCGAAACAACATGATAGTAATTATTAAGATAACGATCACATAGAGATTTTCAGCATGCTGAGTAGGCAAAATTCCATCAATAATTGCTTGAAAAATAAAAGGATTCACCAAGTCAAGTAGCTGTAAAACGATAGCAAAAAGATTAATTTCAATAACGTAATAAATATATTTTTTTGTTGTGCGAGTAAATCAAGAGAAGGCTCTTAATTTTTCTTATGAAAACTCATTTTAATTTATGATTTTGTTAAGAGAAAGAAAAATTAATGTGTTATATTTTAATAGTATTTGCGAATATTATTTTTTTGTACGGTGTTTTTATTTTATTTTAATTTAAAATTAGGTTTGACAATTGTCTAAAACGCGTAATAATCAAATTTAATTGTATCGATATGATGCGTTTTTCTATAAAAGAAAAAGGAGAGTTCAAGCTCATCACGTGCTTCAGGTAATTCATGCCGTCCTTCGGGTTATTATTGGGATACAATAAAATCTACAGGACAAACAGGAGTAATGATAGTGGCGCTTGTTGGGACAGTTGGGGGTGCTGTGCTTGGAGAAATCGTAAGTATAGCGGGTGCAGTTGCAATAGAAAATAGATGGTATAGTTCCTGTTAATCGTAGCTGCTGCTGCGGAGGGGGCTACACTAAGAGAAGGCAGTAGGCAGCACTATAAATGGTGCCCTAGTAGGGGGGCCTTTAGAGTTGTGCATCATTTTTATAATTGTGTACGGTAATTTATAGAATATCTGCAATGTATCTCTAAAATCATAACAATTTTGTAGATATGTTAATAAAAGTAGATATGTTAATGAAAAATGTGTCTAAGAATATTATTAGAATATCTTTTAATGGTATATTATTTATAATTCTATATATTTTATTTCATAAATTTTAAGTTTTATGGATAATAAATTTATTTAAATTATATTATGCTTCTAAAGCGCATATTAAAACTGATGTTATAAAAAACATCAATAATAGTCATTTTATTTTTTATAGCATTCTTTATTTAAGTATCTTTTTATAAAGATTATGAGATATGTTATTAATAAAATTATGTTTTTAAATTTGGCTAAAAAATAAAGAGAAATCCAGACAGCTTCTTTTTCAATAAACCAAAATAATGCTTTAATTTGATGTTGTAAAATAACTTATAAAGATCATATATTTATGATTATCAGTGATGAAAATAATGTGATTTTTGATATCGAGATTGAAAAGATTGAAAACTTTTTTGCATTTAACAATGCATTAACAACATGTGTGGTCCATTCTAAAGTTTTGTTTAAAATTACGTAAGTAAGTTTTATTTTGATTTGTTATTGCATCGCTTGTATTGATGTATAACAAAAAGCGTTTTGAGACAATATAAGATCACAAGAATAAATTTCTGATTGGGTATATGAACTACTGACTGTTTACAGATAAAAAAATCTATGCATATCAAAGTTACGTAAGTTTTTCTCTTCAAAATGCGTATTTGAGTTAATTTATTGAGATTCATTAGATACTTATGAATTTTACATATCCACTTAAAAATATAGAATAATATAATTTTACGATTATTGTGGAGTTCATTTTGACAAACTGAAAAACATAATGCTGAGCATTACAAATATTTGCAAAAAATGCTTTTATTAGGTGTTATTTTGTTTCTTTATGGTTTGCATTTTTTATCTTTTTAACCTTGGTTAGAGAGAGAATGTGTATTCATTATCTATTTCTCTATTTTATTTTGAAAGCGTGAAGCATATCAAAAAGTCATGATCGTGGAAGATAAAGAGCTTAAACTGAGGTTATTCCGTGATTCTGTAGAAACGAATTGTTGTAAAATCGTTGAAATTTTTAATGGCTTTATGGATTAAAGTTGGTCTTTTCATCAATATTATCTCTTATCTTATCTCCTTTAGCTTTTCTAATCAAAGAGTTACATTTTTACTCGGTTAGCTATTTCCTCTCAACATACAATAAGAAAAAAATCGCTTACTGTATGCTAACAACATAAAATCCATTATGTGTAAAAACAATTTAGTAATATTTTTTATGTTGTGATTTAAAAATGTTGTGATTAAAAAAATCAATCTTTTTGAAGAAAAATACAATTTAAACAATATTATAATCGTATTATTGTAAATACAATCTTATCACCTAATCAGTCAGTTTTAAAAAAACAAAAACAGAATAATTGACAAAATAAATTAAATATGAAAAAGACAAAACAATAATACAAAATGACAATTATTTTTGTATTATATTTATCCATTCTCTTCTCATAGGAAAATATGAAACATCGATAATGATGTAATGTGTTCTGTTTAGAGAGTAAGGTTTTATTAAATATTGTAATAGGTTATTATAATGAAAATATTTAAACATTGTATATCGTGTGTTGTTGCAGTAGCTATTTTCTTTTCACAGGTTTTAGGAGTCAATGCCAATTCTTTAAATGGTAGATCTCAAAACGCTGATTTTATTTCTGTAATGGAACAAAAGGATAGAGTTATTAAAACTGTTAAGGCGATTATTAGTCAATTTTCGGAACAAAGCAGAGAAAAAGATGTCCAAAAGGTGGCTGGTTTGATAGGAATGGAGCCAGCGATTTTTGGTTTAATCGCATTTCTTGTATATTTCTTTACTAGACAGCCACCGGATCCTAGAAAAAGCGCAGGTGAAAAAGCATTCGATGCTTTTGCTCGAAGTGCATGGGCTCTTACTTAAAAAATGTTGATTGGATAAACTTTAAATTATTTTGTTTTTGAATCTTTCACAATTAATAAACCGTGATTTCAAATCACGGTTTAGCTATTTTTATATTTATTAATATGCCCATTAAGCTTTAATTTTGTAGCTTGGACTCTTTTTTAATATTATTACAGAAATACTTTATTGGGCATAATATAGTCTTTTTGAGGTTTGCACTTTTTATCATTCTCTTATTTTGGTTAGAGAGAATGTGTATTCATTATCTATTTCTCTATTTTATTTTGAAAGCGTGAAGCACTATTAATAATATCAAAAAGTCATGATCGTGGAAGATAAAGAGCTTAAACTGAGGTTATTCCGTGATTCTGTAGAAACGAATTGTTGTAAAATCGTTGAAATTTTTAATGGCTTTATGGATTAAAGTTGGCTTTTTCATCAATATTATCTCTTATCTTATCTCCTTTAGCTTTTCTAACCAAAGAGCTACATTTTTACTAGGTTAGCTATTTCCTCTCAATATACAATAAGGAAAAATTATTTTATATAAATTATTTATTTTACTATATTATAAAAAAATAAAAACATTACATGCAACTAAAAACAACATATTTATATATTATAAAATCATAATAATAGTTATGATAATAAAGCTAAATTTATAATAAAAATAATAAAATAATTTCATCTTAATATATTTTTACCATTAACTTACACAATATAAAATACAAATAAAACAATTGACAATACTAAAATAAACACGTAACGTATATATTTTATATATAATATAATACAAAATAATAATTAAAAATTTTTTGTTATATTATTATTCTTAGAAGATAAAAACACATTATCGATAGATGATGTGATGTTTTTTTAGAATATACAGTAAAAAAATTATTTTATTAAATATTGTAATAGGTGTTATATAATGGAAATATTTAAAAATTGTATGTTATGTGTTGTTGCAGTAGTTATTTTCTTTTCACAGGTTTTAAGAGTCAATGCTGATTCTTTAAATGATAGATTTCAAAATGCTGGTTTTATTTCTATAATGTCACAGGAAAATAGAGTTATTAAAGCTGTTGATATGATTATTAACCAATTTGGAAGACCAAGTACTGAAAAAAATGTCCACAAAGTTGCGGCTTTAATGGGGCTGGAGGGGGCGATTTTTGGTTTCATCGCATATCTTGTATATTTCTTTACTAGACAGCCACCGGATCCTGGCAAAAGCGTAGGTGAAAGAACATTCACTGCTTTTGTTCGAAGTGTATGGGCTTTGTAGTAAAAGATATTTCCTTGATAAATTTTGAATTGTTCTGTTATTGAATGTTGTATATTAAATAAACCGTGAGGTTTAATCACGGTTTATTTATTTTTACTTTTAATAATATTGGTAAATTTATCCTTTAATATCATTAAGATATCGTTGGGGGGATGGCAGCATAGGGGGTATTAAATTTAAATAATCAGCTGCTTTTTAAAGTTAATTAAATTTTTTCTCTTCAAAATATGCATTTGAGCTGAGTTTGTATTTGATATTTTTTCTATGATGAAAATGTATATGCTTTAATTGAGATATTCATAAACGGTGCTTATTCACTGAAAAAATATAGGGCAATACAATACTTATGGTTATTGTGGATTTTGTGCTGATGAACTGAAAAAGTATAGCGATGCGTTTTATAAATATTTGCAAAAAATGCTTTTATTGGAAGCTTTTAATCTCTTTGTGGTTTACAATTTTTTTTATCATTTTATCTTAAGCAAATAGAATGTAGATTCATTTCTATTTTGTCTAAGAAGGGTGGAAGTTATACTAATGTCAAAAAAAGTCATGATCGTGGAAGATAATGAGCTTAATATGAAGTTATTCCGTGATCTTGTAGAAGCGAGTGGTTATGAAACTGTTGAAACGCGTAATGGTCTTATGGCATTAGATTTAGCGCGTTCATCAATGCCATCTCTTATCCTTGTGGATATCCAGTTGCCAGAGGTCTCTGGAATAGATGTTATTAAACAATTAAAAGAAGATGAAGAACTTCGATCAATCCCCGTTGTTGCTGTAACAGCTTTTGCTATGAAAGGCGATGAGGAGAGAATTCGTGCCAGTGGATGTGAAGAATATATGTCAAAGCCTATTTCTGTTCCGCATTTTATCACAATGGTAAAGCACTTCTTGGATTAAAGCTTTGTTAAGTGATGATAGAAAAAAACATTGAAAAATTTATAAGATTGCTAAAGTTATCGTGCAAATATTTTTGTGCTTTAGCAGGTGGATATGCCTATTAGCAAAATAAATTTAAAAAATTGAAACTGAGGTTTTGAATTTTTTGATCTACTTTTTAGTCCTTGTCTAAGGAGATGGGTTGTTTTGCATTCTTGTTTTCTTCTAACAGATGTAAATTTGTCTCTACGAAACGTTTGTTTTAGCAGTTTAAAAAAGCCCCGTTTTTGTTCGAGGCTTTATGCATTGTACAAAAATTGAAATTAACGCTTTGAGAATTGGAAAGAACGACGGGCTTTTGCTTTACCGTATTTTTTACGTTCAACAACACGGCTATCGCGGGTAAGAAACCCACCTTTTTTCAAGATTGAGCGAAGTTCTGGTTCGTAATAGGTTAAAGCTTTGGAAATGCCATGGCGCACTGCACCGGCTTGTCCGGAAAGACCACCGCCTGCAACGGTTGCAATAATATCAAACTGGGTATCCCTATTTGTTGCAACAATTGGTTGACGAAGAATCATTCTAAGAACAGGACGAGCAAAATATTTGTCGAATTCCTTATTGTTGATCGTGATTTTTCCAGAACCTGGTTTAATCCATACACGTGCAACAGCGTCTTTACGCTTTCCTGTTGCGTAAGCACGTCCTTGTGAATCAAGCTTTTGCACATGAACAGGAACAACATTTTCATGTGTTTCTGTAATACTTGTTACTATGCTAAGCTCAGAAAGAGAATTAATTTCAGCCATAATCAAGCAATCCTTTTGTTTTTGCGGTTTAAAGCACCAACGTCAAGAGATTCAGGCTGTTGTGCTTCATGTGGATGTTGGCTTCCAGCGTAAACACGTAGATTCTTCAATTGACGGCGACCAAGAGGCCCACGAGGAATCATACGTTCTACCGCTTTTTCAATAACGCGTTCAGGAAAACGCCCCTCAAGAAGTTGACGTGCTGTACGTTGTTTGATTCCACCGATATAGCCGGTATGCCAATAATATTTTTTATCCGTATATTTTTTGCCAGTGAGAGCTATTTTATCTGCATTAATGACAATAACGTTGTCACCATCATCAACATGTGGAGTAAATGTAGCTTTATGTTTGCCACGTAAGCGGTTCGCAACAAATGTGGCAAGACGACCTAAAACAAGGTTTTCTGCGTCAATAATAACCCATTTTTTCACCACTTCAGTTGGCTTTTGTGAAAAAGTTGCCATAGAAGTATCCTTTATTAGAACCCTTTATATAAGGGAATTTTTACTGTTTTGCGTTGAAAATTGTTACCATAGCGAAATATTTAACGCATACTACTTGCTCTGATATAATGTCTTTTGATTGACGTCAAGAGAAAATAAAAACTTTATAAAACAGCATGTTATGAGAGGGGTATTATAATACCATATGAAAAGAAGTTTGTGGACCATTTAAACTTAAAATGAATGTTGCAAAAGACTATTTTATCTTTAACACATGATTGTATTTTATCGTTCTTCATTATAAAATAAACAATAATGCAGTGGCCTCGTTATTTTCTCAATGTTGAATCTTCTGCTTGTGGTCAAGCTTGGTTAGATGCCCTTGATGTTCAAGGGATAAATAATGCGCGCGCTATTTCTCAAAAATTTGGCTTTCCAGATCAGTTAGCTCGAGTACTTTCAGCAAGAGATGTGGATGAATCGGAGGCTGTTGATTTTATTAATCCAACATTGCGTACGCTTATGCCTGATCCAGAAAGTTTTAGAGATATGCAATGCGCAGCAGAGCGCATTGTTAAGGCTCTTCTCGATCAAGAGCAGGTTGCTGTGTTTGGTGATTATGATGTTGATGGTGCTTGTTCATCGGCACTGATAGCGCGTTTTTTTCGTTATTTTGGTATTGAAGTCAAAATTTATATTCCTGATCGTATTGTTGAAGGCTATGGTCCGAATGAACAAGCAATGAGGATGCTTGTGCAAGAAGGCGCCCAGTTAATTATCACTGTTGATTGTGGCGCAAACAGTCCAGATGCCGTAAAAGCAGCGAGGCTTGCTGGTGCTGATGTGGTGATTTTAGATCATCATCAAATGTCAGAGATTCATCAAGAAGCTGTTGCTCTGGTCAATCCTAATCGCCCTGATGATTTTTCTAAACAGGGGCATTTATGTGCAGCGGGTGTTGTTTTTGTTACGTTAGCTTGGGTTCATCATTTGCTGCGGAAAAAACAATTCCAAGGGCAGCTGCCTGATCTTTTAAGTATGCTTGATCTTGTTGCATTGGCAACCATATGTGATGTCGTTCCATTACAGGGGGTTAACCGTGCTTTTGTGATAAAAGGGCTTCAAGTTGCTCGTTCTATGCATAATCTAGGAATAACAGCTTTAACAAAGGTTGCACGAATAGGGGAGCCGCTTAATAGTTTTCATTTAGGTTTTTTGTTAGGTCCTAGAATTAATGCAGGAGGGCGCATTGGTGATCAAGCTTTGGGAGCACGTTTGCTTAGCTGTGAGAATAAAGATGAAGCGGACAGAATAGCAGAACAGTTAGATCGGCTTAATCAAGAACGCCAAGAAATGGAGAACATTCAATTAGCACAAGCGGAATCTTACATTACTTCTCTTTATCAAGATCAAGAAATACCATTATCGCTTGTCATTTCACATAAAGAATGGCATCCGGGAATTATTGGTATTCTTGCTTCCCGTCTCAAAGAGCGTTTTTTTTGCCCTGTTTTTGCTATTGCTTTGAAAGAAGATGGAAATGGCGTAGGGTCGGGACGCTCAATTAATGGTATAGATTTAGGAGCACTCGTTCGTGAAGCTGTTACACTCAATTTATTAGAAAAAGGAGGGGGACATAGTATGGCAGCAGGAATTACAATTCAATCAACAAAAATTGAAATTTTTCGAAAATGGCTAGAAGAAAAAGTTTCTTTAATGGTTTCTGAGTTGCGTGCAAAAAAATCTCTTAGTATAGATGGTTCTCTTTCTGCTTCTGGTGTTAATGAAGCGCTGTTTGAATTGCTTGAAAAAGCAGGGCCATTTGGGGCAGGGAATGCAACACCTGTTTTTGTTCTTCCCTCTCATCGACTGGTGAATCTATCTGAAGTTGGTAAAGGGCATCTTCGCCTCGTTGTCTCTAATGTTGAAGGAAAAAAACTGCAAGGAATAGCTTTTCGTGCTGTAGGGACATCACTTGGTGATTTTCTTTTTGAAAATATTGGTGAAATGATTCATTTAGCTGGTCATCTTAGTTTGAATTATTGGAATGGAATGATCAATCCGCAACTGCGCGTGATTGACGCAGCCGCAGTGGTTTGAAAGGGATATTTTTTACATTAGATGTCAAGATTAGAAGCAAAAGTAGAATTTTCTTGTATGAAACGAAATCGTGCTTCTGGTTTTGTTCCCATGAGACTTTCTACAGTCTTTTTCGTTTCTTGCATTTCCACGGCATCAATAGAAACACGAAGCAATGTACGTTTTTGAGGATGCATAGTCGTTTCTTTAAGTTGTTCTGCGCGCATTTCACCTAGCCCTTTAAAACGCCCGATTTCGATTTTAGCTTTTCCAGTAAATTCAGTTTTGAGCAATTCATCCTTATGAATGTCGTCACGAGCATAAGCAACTTTTCCTCCTTGCGATATTCTATAAAGGGGAGGGACGGCAAGATATAAATGTCCCTGATGAATAAGGTCAGGCATTTCTTGAAAGAAGAAGGTAATGAGCAGTGACGCAATATGAGCACCATCAACATCAGCATCTGTCATGATGATAATACGTTCATATCTGAGATCTTTTTCACGATACTTGGAGCGTGTTCCACATCCAAGAGCAAGGATAAGATCGCTAATTGTTTGGCTTGAGTTCATTTTTTCATGTGCAGCACTGGCGACATTTAAGATTTTACCACGAAGAGGTAAAATTGCTTGGTTTGCTCTATTTCTTGCTTGTTTAGCAGATCCTCCTGCAGAATCCCCTTCAACAATGAATAGTTCAGCACCCAAAGCATGGTTCTGGCTACAATCTGCAAGTTTACCGGGCAGACGTAATTTACGGACAGCAGTTTTTCGACTTATTTCTCTATCTTGGCGTCGTCTAACACGTTCTTCAGCACGGTCGATAACCCAATCGAGAAGTTTAGTTGCTTCTTGTGGGGAATTTGCTAACCAATGATCAAAAGGATCGCGGATTGCATTCTCAACGATACGCTGTGCTTCAATGGTTGCTAATCGATCTTTTGTTTGTCCAACAAATTCAGGGTTACTGATAAAGACTGAAAGTATTGCGGCTGTTGAAATCATAATATCGTCAGACGTAATAATCGCTGCGCGCTTGTTTCCTATTAACTCAGCGTAGGATTTCAATCCACGCAAAAGAGCTTGACGTAATCCTATTTCATGTGTTCCGCCTTCTCCTGTAGGAATCGTATTGCAGTAAGATTGCACACAAGAATCACCACCATGCCAAGCGATAGCCCACTCAACGGAGCCATGGCCATTATTGTGTTGTGTTTTGCCAGAAAAAATTTCTGACGTTACTCGATATTCATCTTTTAGTGACGCAAGTAAATAGTCTTTAAGCCCATCGGGAAAATGAAAAACAGCTTTTTCAGGAATATTTTTTGCGCCTTCAAGTATGACGGGATCACAAGACCAGCGAATTTTTACGCCACCAAAAAGATAGGCTTTGGAGCATGTCATCTTATAGATTTTTTCTGGGTCAAAAGCTGCTTTTTCACCAAAAATTTCATGATCAGGATGAAAACGAACGCGCGTACCACGACGATTATAAACATCTCCCAGATCTTCCAATCCAGATTGAGGAATACCGCGTGAGAAACGTTGGCGGTACAGTTTTCGTTCTCGGGCAACTTCAACTTCCATATCATCAGAAAGAGCATTGACGACAGAAATTCCTACTCCATGAAGTCCACCAGCAGTTTGATAAGCTTTTCCATCAAATTTCCCCCCTGAGTGGAGTTGTGTCATAATAACTTCAAGAGTCGATTTCTCAGGCATTTGAGGATGATTTTCAACAGGAATACCGCGTCCATTATCTGTAACGGTTATATAACCGTTCCTATCTAATGAGACCTCAATAGAATCTGCATAACCCGCAACAGCTTCATCCATCGCGTTATCAATAATTTCGGCAAATAAATGATGAAGTGCTTTACTGTCTGTTCCACCAATATACATTCCAGGGCGTAAACGTACCGGCTCTAAACCCTCAAGAACTCGAATAGAGAGGGCATTATAGTCATCTTCTTGCGTATCTTTTGCACTTTTTCTTGAAATCATCGCGTTTGATTTCATTGGAGATTGCAGAGTGTTTTCTTTTGTATTTACCCGAGATTGGGCTTTATTTAAAACACTAAAAAGATCCTTTTTGTTATCGCTCATAGCGTTTAACTATCCACCTCATAAAATCAAATATTTATTAAAATAATTTTATGCCTGTTTTTTATTTAAAAATCAATGCACTTAGGAAACATCGATTGTTGGACCAAAAATTTTTTCAAAAGCGTGTTTGAGAGCAATATCAATATCATGCATTGTTACAGGGCAACCTAGATCAAGAAAGCTTGTTACACCGTGGTTTGTAATTCCACAAGGAACAATTCCTGAATAATGGGCTAAATTAGGATTAACATTGATAGAAACTCCATGAAAACTTATCCATTTGCGCACTCGAATGCCAATAGCTGCAATTTTATCTTCGGAAGAAAGATCATTTTGTTTTGATGGGCAATGAGACTGTTTAACCCAGACACCAACGCGATCTTCTCTGCGTTCGCCTTTAATATTAAAGTTGGCAAGCATCTGTATGATCCATTCTTCTAATGCACTAATGAAAGCACGAATGTCTTGTTTCCGGCGTTTAAGATCAAGCATGATATAAGCAATACGCTGTCCTGGACCGTGATATGTAAATTCACCTCCACGTCCTGCTTCATAAACAGGGAATAAATTAGGCGCCAAAAGATCTTTTTTATTGGCACTCGTCCCCGCTGTATAAAGGGAAGGGTGTTCAAGAAGCCAAACTTGTTCATGTGCGGTTTTTGCAAGAATTTTTTCTACACGTTCTTGCATATAACGCAGAGCTTCAGGATATTCAACTAGATGATCACTTATCTTCCATTCAACGGGTGGATTGCCTAGAATTGCATTAAAATGATGTGATAAGTGATTACGATCTGTATGTTTCAATTCAAATGTCATTGGTAATATTTATCTTGATGTTTGAGTTTATTTTGTAATCAATACAAAGTGATTACAGAGTAAGGTATAGAATTGTTGAATAAAAGAGAATACGTTCATAAATTTTATCTTAAGAAGATTTGCTACGCTTAAAAATCCATGTTCCTTTTACCATCTTCCTGTTGCACCACCACCACCAGATGATCCACCACCACCCCTAAATCCCCCTCCACCTCGAGGACCACCGAACCTTCCACCAGGATATCTGCCACCGGCACTTAAGTTAAGAAACCAAAGTGTGAAGATGATCCCCAGCCAGAGATACTTTTGTGGACCCACTTTTTTACCAAAAATCATTGCAAGAATGGGCAAACCAACGACTATAAAGAGAATGAGAAACATGATTGTATTTATAATCATTTCTTCTTTTTCAGCTTGTTTACGTTGTTCTTCAACGATTTTAGCTTTTTCTTTGATGCGAAAAGTAAAATCAGAATCACTTTCTGTAATAACTTTGATAATTGCATCAACTGCTTCAGCAATTCCTTTTTGATAATTTCCTTCGCGAAAATTAGGAATCATGAAGCTATTAATAATGACAGAGGAAAGAGCATCTGTTAGCTCTCCTTCCAAACCATATCCAACTTCGATACGTGCTGTGCGTTCATTCGGTGCAATGACCAGTAATACACCATTATTGATCTTCTTTTGGCCTAATCCCCATGTACGAAAAAGAGAATTGCTGTATGTTTCTATATCGTTGCCCGAAAGAGTAGGGAGTGTCACAAGAACAATTTGATCTCCCGTTTTCTCTTCGAGTGCTGCCAGTTTTTTTGTCAAGTCTTCCTTGGTTGCATTATCGAGCAAATGAGCCACATCATTAACATAACCTGTTAAATGAGGAAATTTTATTTGCGAACAAGCGATACTTCCCAATGCAGCAACTAAATACAGAGAGCAGATAAAAGCCCATAATTGTGAAAATACAATACGTTGCAAAGAGTATCGAAATGATTTCATTAATTAAAATTAACCTTTGGTGTTTGTTGGCTATCAGTATCGATGGTAAAAGTTGGCATAGGTTTAGCATCACGAAACCATAATTTTGCCCAAATCATCGTCGGTATTGTTTTGAGTGCAGTATTGTAGGCACGTACTGTTTCAATATAATCGCGGCGCGCAACGGAAATACGGTTTTCTGTTCCTTCTAATTGTGATTGAAGAGCAAGAAAGTTTTGGTTTGCTTTAAGATCCGGATAGTTTTCAACAACAGCCATAAGTCGCGAAAGTGCACTTGATAAATTTGCTTGATTTTTGAGATATTGCTGCATAACTTCTGGATTATTCAGCATATCTGCATTAATGTTGACTTGTGTTGCTTTAGCACGTGCTTCAATTACATTTGTGAAAACACTTTGTTCATGAGCTGCGTAAGCTTTAACTGTTTCTACAAGATTGGGGATGAGATCTGTACGACGTTGATATTGATTGAGCACTTCACTCCATGCTGCATGTGCTTTTTCTTCATTTGTTGGTATCGTATTAAATCCGCACCCACTTAAAAATGGCACTAACCAAGCCAAAAAAATCACGATTGGAAATTTTTTTAATATTTTAAACATTGAAGAAGTTTGTACATTTAACATAAAGATGTCTCCACAGATATTTTATGTATTATATAGGGTATATTTTCTTGGTGGAAAGTATTTTGAAATTTATAAACAGGCGTATTTATCAATAAACTGATATCTCTATGCGTTTTAGGTACGCTTAAGTGACTTGTTGATATTAAAATAATAATAGTAATATAGATGTCATCTTATAAAAGATCAATAATATTTATATCAATTATTATTACAGAAAATTATATTATTTTCGTAGGAGTTTTGGGTTTCAAAACGTGCAGATAACAATTGGAAAAGAGAAAAATGTAAGTATCAATCTTATGGAAAGATAGAAGGTCAGGGCAGTTCTTATTTTCCTCCTTTAGAAGTTATGTTTAATACATTGGATAAAAAAGGCTTTTTAATTATGTATGGTAGTAATTGAGAAGGAGGGTGAAAGTCCTATGATAGAAAGTGTTCAGCGGCAAAGTGAAAAGTTTGATGGATTGGCTAATGATTATGATCGTTATCGTCCTCGCTATCCCCTTACTTTATTTAAAACCATGCTCCATCCTTTTAAGAACAAAAAGCATTTGTCCATTGTGGATGTGGGTGCTGGGACAGGCATCGCATTAGAGGGAATTGTTAAATTTTTAGGAAATGAGCACCAATATCATGCTATCGATGTATCGGCAGATATGATTAAGCAGGGGCGAAAAAAATTTCCTACAGTGCAGTGGTATCATGGCCGTGCCGAAGAGCTTTTGCCTCAAATTGGCGAGGTTGATCTTGTCATTGCAGCGCAAGCGTTTCAGTGGATGGAGCGTCCTAAGTTGCTTTGTTCTGTTTCAGATCAACTTCGAGCCAATGGTGTCATGGCAGTTATTCAAAATAATCGCGATTTCAAGCATAGCGAATTTCTAGAGGCTTATGAGACCTTGTTAGAAAAAATGAGTCCGAACTATTCCCGTTATTATCGTAATTTTGATTTTTTACAGGAAATGAGTGATGGCTTTGGGGTAGATCCGGAAAAGATTTTTTTTCATACGCATAATTGGACGATGATGATCCCATCTGAAGCTTTTATTGGAATGAGCCGCTCTTCAACGCAAGCGCAACGCGCTATTGCTTGCTATGGGGAAGAATATTTGCGGCAATTGGTCGCATTGATAAAGAAATATGAAGTGCAAGGCAATTTGGAGCTTTTGTATCGAAGTGAGCTCTATATGTATGCAGGATAATCCCATATCGATGATTGCTTTTGCTCTTTTAGCACATCAGAGTGGGCGGTATTCAGGAAATTAACGCCTTATTAAGGCAGGTTTTGAGGGGGACGTTTTTTTCTTCAGCATTCACGTTGACATCTTATTACGTCTGATTTTCATTGTTTACTTGATATGAGAGAATTTAAATAGAAAATTTATGCACTGCATTATAGTATCGAAGCGCTTTCTTTACTGCAGTTTAACAACAGATTATTTTATAAAATAAGAAGAGGTAGATTGAATAGAAATATTTGATAATTCTTTGTTTTTATGATTGTTTTTTATTATTAAATGAGAGTGTTTTTAATAAACTTTGACAAAAACAACTGAAAAAGTACAAAAAATTATCATAATCAGAAATTTGTAGTAAAAAAGGTAATGGCTTGGAAGCACCTTTAAAAAACAACTCATTTTGAAATTATCTCTAAATTCAGATTCAATATAACAAAAAAGTAAAATATAAATATGTTATATGGAGCATTTCTCTTTTTTAAAGATATAATATAAAAACAATATGTTAATTAAATTTTTTGATATAAGAAAACTTCTTTTATTTTTATTTTAAATAACGGGTTAGGGCGAGTCTTGTGTGGTTTTATTGAAGATGTGCTTTTTAGGTTTAAATCTGGCGCTTTAAATACAATTTTAGAAGTAGCAAAAAAGCTCAATTTCTTCTCTGTTGTGATGTGTTGAATAAGTTTTTTAATTTTCTATAGAGTTTAATTTTTGCAATCATGATAGATTGTGACAGCTATCTATTTAAGGTTTTTATAAGTTTAGTAGGAATAGCTTGATGATAAATCCATTGAGCTCTCCATCTTTACGCTTCATAAAAGAATAAGCCTGCACCATCACACACTTTGTCATTTCCCAATGTTGCGACAGTCCTTGACATGGTTTATAAAAGAGGTTTTTAGTCCTTTTTTGTACAGTTTTATCCATACGACAATCTCGCTTATGACGTGCAAGCGGATGGTTTTGATTGATTCAACATACACAGATTTGGAATGAGAGAGTCTTAAGATATTCCGCTCTCTCATTTAATATTAATAATGCTAGATTATGATTATAAATTAATGCGTTATCTATTTTTGAAATCCATGACCTTGGTTGTGTTTGTCAATATTTCATTTTCATTTATCGTCAACTATTCTACTTTTGGATAATGACTTCATTGTAAGGAATACCTTTAAGAAAGCATTCTCGCTTTAAAGAGTCGTTATAGTTTTTTTTGTTTTATAGAAGGATCAATAATGCTAAACATTATACTTTGATAAAAAAAGAAAGTAAATTATGACTATTATACTGAAACCGAGCGAGGTGACGCTTAGTGAGCTTGCAGCTATTTATTTTAATGGTGAAGTGAGTAAACTTCATAATGACACGCATTTAGCTATCGAGAAAGGGGCTCAGCGCATTGCTGAAATTGCTGCTGGAAGTGAGCCTGTGTACGGTATTAATACTGGTTTTGGGAAGTTGGCTTCCATTAAAATTGATGCGGACGATGTCGCTGTTTTACAGAGAAACCTTATTTTGTCCCATTGTTGTGGGGTAGGAGAGCCTTTAGCTGAAAATATTGTGCGTTTGATAATGAGCTTAAAGCTTATCTCTTTAGGAAGAGGAGCTTCAGGAGTTCGTCTAGAATTGGTAAATTTGCTGGAAAATATGCTTGAAAAGGGCGTCATTCCTGTCATCCCTGAAAAAGGGTCTGTTGGTGCTTCAGGTGATCTAGCTCCACTTGCTCACATGGCGGCTGTTATGATGGGAGAAGGGGAAGCATTTTTTCAAAATATTCGTATGAGTGGGGCGGTTGCATTAGAGAAAGCGGGATTGTCCCCTATTATTTTAGAGGCAAAGGAAGGTCTAGCTCTTATTAATGGGACTCAAACATCAACAGCCCTTGCACTTGCCGGTCTTTTTCGAGGTTATCGGGCATTGTGTGGTGGATTGTTGGCCGGGGCTTTGACGACAGATGCTATCATGGGATCAACGGCGCCATTTCATCCTGATATCCATATTTTACGAGGACATTATGGGCAGATTGCTGTATCGAAAACATTAGAAAAGCTTGTAGAGGATTCAGAAATTCGTGCAGCACATTTACGGGGTGATGAGCGTGTACAAGATCCTTATTGTATACGTTGCCAGCCACAGGTCATGGGGGCATGTTTTGATATTTTGCTGGCAGCAGCAAAAACACTGATTATTGAAGCAAATGCTGTTACAGATAATCCATTGATTTTAAGGAATGGTGAAGTTGTATCAGGTGGAAATTTTCATGCTGAACCTGTAGCGTTTGCTGCTGATCAGATTGCTCTTGCTTTATGTGAAATAGGATCTATTTCTCAACGGCGTATTGCTCTTATGGTTGATCCAGCAGTTTCTTATGGACTTCCAGCTTTTTTAGCGCATAATGCGGGTCTTCATTCAGGTTTTATGATTGCTGAAGTAACAGCGGCAGCTTTAATGTCTGAAAATAAGCAAATGGCCCATCCTGCTTCCGTTGATTCAACACCAACTTCAGCCAATCAAGAAGATCATGTTTCAATGGCTTGCCATGGAGCTCGTCGGTTATTGGTAATGAGCGAAAATCTTTTTACACTTATTGGCATTGAAACGCTTGTTGCAGCACAAGGAATTGAATATCGTGCACCTTTAAAAACAAGTACTTTCTTGCAATCTGTTATGGGATGTTTACGCAAAAATGTTGCTTCTCTTAAAGAAGATCGCTATCTGGCTCCAGATCTTCATCAAGCTCATATACTTGTGCGCGAAGGGCACTTATTATCTGTTTTACCAGAAACAATTTTTCCTTCATTAAGTTTTCAATAATACTTGTTTTAAGGACAATGATGAAGGGCGGATATTGAATTTTGAAACTTCCTCATATGAAAATATAGAAGATCAATACTATATTTGAATTATTTAATAAATTATGTATATGTATGTTATTTATAGTCAACTAGATATTTTATTATTTTATAGGGATCTGATTTAGCATCATAATTTTATAGAAACTATAAATTTAAAGCACCTATACTTTCTGATTTCTATCAGAAATTTTAATATAGTTAAATAATATTCACAAATTGTATGTTGTAATATTATATTTTTATAAGTACAAATATATAATATATGTATTATATTAAGTAAAAATAAAAAAAATTATTGTATATTCTTCTTATTTGTTAATACTTTATGAATTTTATATTTCATTTTTGATATTTTAAATAAAAAAGGAGAAAGAAATGTTTAAAAGTGCTAGATTATGTGTATCAATAACAGTTATTTTTTTCTCTCAAATTCTTGAGATTCATGCAAATTGTAGGAGAGGAGGCTTTCCAGAGGAAGTTTTCATTACAATAGTGGCCCAAGAGAAGGAGTCTCTGATTTTAGCGAAAAACAAAGATTTTATTGCTATCTCAGGGCAAAATCCTGAAGATAAGGAGAATGCTATTATTGGGCCAACAGTCAAAGATTCTATTTTTAGCGCATATTTTTTTTCCATTGGAAAGTTTATCTTTAAGACAGTTGGAGTCCTTAAAAAATGGGTTGTAAATACAATTTCTCATACTTTTGAAGGCTTGCGAGATTCGTATTATCATTGATTGAGCTATTCAATTGGCGTAAAAAGTTTGCTTTGTGGTCTCAAAGAGAGTTTTCTTAAAGTAACAAAAAATTAATTGTACGCATAGTTAATGCGTTTGTTATGAATTTTTAGGCTTCTATTTCTGTGCACGGAAATAGAAGCCTAAAAGTTTAGATTACATTAAGATTAATTTTCTCTGTAAAAAACTAGAGAATACGAAATGAATTAAATGACAATTATAAAAAAATTCATTATCACTTTATTTGAATAAAATAATACAAAATTGCAGGCTATAAAAGCTGAATAATTCGCAATAAAAGTATTTTTTCATTGTTTAGAGCAAAGTGTTTGACGGGCTGGTCTTCGATGTTTTTTGAAATATATTTGTGAAAGAAACATGAGGCTTTATTTATCATAAAGCTGTTATCGTGGTGTGGAGTGTCAGCATTTCAAAAAGTAAGGAAAGAAATGGCAATAAATGAACTGAAAAGAGGGATGAGTAAGCGCCAAGTTATTTTTTTAGCTCTTGGCTCTGCTATTGGAACAGGTCTTTTTTATGGGTCTGCACAGGCAATTAAGCTTGCGGGTCCCAGTGTTTTGATTGCTTATTGTATTGCTGGTTTAGCTATTTTTATGGTTATGCGGGCTTTAGGAGAGATGATACTTCATAATCCATTACCTGGTTCTTTTGCTCGTTATGCGGCAAATTACATATCGCCATTAGCAGGTTTTTTAACGGGATGGACATATGTATTTGAAATGATTCTTGTGGGTTTGGCTGATATTACAGCTTTTGCAACTTATATGGGGTTTTGGTATCCTGATGTTGCTCCTTGGGTATGGGCACTGAGTATTACATTAATCATCACAGGTATTAATTTAGCTGCTGTAGAAGTCTATGGTGAACTAGAGTTTTGGCTATCTTCTATTAAAGTTATCGCTATCATTGCGATGATTATTTTAGGAATAGCAATTATTTTTTTTTGGGGGGGGGAAGGGGCAGATTTTTCTACCGTTACTGTTCATAATTTATGGAAAAATGGTGGACTTTTTCCCAATGGTTGGTTTGGTTTTTTAGCTTGCTTTAGTGTTGTTGTTTTTGCTTTTGGTGGCATAGAAATTATTGGCATGGCAGTTATGGAAGTTCAAAACCCTCATCAAACGATTTCAAAGGCAATTAATTCTACTCCAGTTCGTATTTTGCTTTTTTACGTCATGACGTTAGCTATTTTAATGTCTCTTTATCCTTGGAATGAGATTGGTCTTATGGATAGCCCTTTTGTATCTATTTTTGAAAATCTTGGGATTTCGTATGCAGCAAATATTTTAAATATTGTTGTTGTTACAGCGGCTATTTCAGCAATGAATAGTGGAATGTATGGTGCTTGTCGTATGATCCATGGTTTATCGCAGGAAGGTTATGCTTTAAAAAAGTTTCAATATTTATCAAAAAATGGTATACCAGTTTTTGTTATTTTAATGATCTTTGGTATCTTTCTTCTTGGTGCTGTCCTTAATTATTTTTACCATGAAAAGCTTTTTTTTCTTATTGCCGCAATGGCAACATTTGCGACAGTTTTTGTTTGGATGATGATTTTACTTTCACAATTTTTTATGCGAATTAAGATGCCTAAAGAAGCACAGAATGGTTTAAAATTTCCCATTCCATTTTGGCCAATAGGGTCGATTTTTTCTATTTTATTTATGGTTTTTATTTTTATTCTCTTATGGTATTTTGATGAGACACGACCGGTTTTAATTATAGGTGTTAGTTGGATTGCTTGGCTTGTTGTTTGTTTCTATGCACTTAAACTTTATAATTTTAAGAAAAAGAAACAGCAATAAAATGTGAATAGAGATAAAGCTCAAAACAAATAGCTGATGTCATCAGGAAAACAGATGTTTGATTGTTATTCTCTAAAGGTTAGAACAATCTAGATTGAAAAAATCTGCTCGTTATTATTTTGCTTTGGAAGTTTTTGTGAGCCATTGCTTACGGTAACGACAAAATCATATAAATATTAGGCGTTTTTTGATGGTGAGCTGTGCCATCAATATAAGTCTTTCAGGTTAAAATGCCTAACAGCGCAAATAGATTTTACCAGATACAAGATTATAGGCAGATATCTTTTTCTAAACGTATTAATGAAGTTCTGTTTCACAAGAGAAGTTATTGTAAGATTTGTTTTTTTTTAGCTCTTAAAAAAATTGGCTGTTTAAATTTTGTTGTTTAGGAAACTACTATCTCTTTTAGAAGCGAAGATAAAGTTCTTTATGTCTTTTCTTGAAAAGAAGGGTTGAAGTTTTTTATTTCTATTATTTTTTCTCAAAGAGAATTGGCGTTGGTAGAAAATAGTGGATAACAAAGTCATTAGAGGTATTGTATCATTGTGTTTGCAAAAACTTTAATAAAGAGCAGCAAGGTATTACAATAAAATCTCATAGGAAAAGTAAATTAAAGAGAACAATGAACGTGTGACAGTTTTACGTCTCTTGTTGTTATTGTGCTCACAAGAGTAAGGATCAAACTTATTTTTTATAATATTGATACGAGAGTAATTTTTATCACAAGTGGAGGTGGGAAAATGCACTCCGCAACTGTATTACGGGTGTAAAATTATTCAATATTGCCATAAAAGGTGCTCAAGAACACTACAACCAACAACAATCGTTGGCAAACAGTTTTTACACGAGAAATCTTTCAATAAATTTGAAGTGCATACCACAACCGTCTTATCCATTTGGGGGACAGCTGGCAACATTGTGTTGGACGTGCAAGGTCCATGTTTCCTTCAATAGCATCTTTACTTTTCTGTGAAGAAGCAGCTGTTTATGCAGTACAGCATGCTGACAATTTAAGGAAGAAAAAATGAAATGAACTTTAAACTTATTGAGTGTCTTAGCTCTATTCGTCATAATTGGTTGCCAGTTTAGGAAGTCTCTTGCAGGATACTTGACTGCATGGGAGAATCCAGATGAAGATTTTACTGAGATAGGAAAAGCACTGTTAGAGTGTGGAATGCCCCCCTTATGATGTCTTTCCAGAAAATAAAAAGTTTTAAGTATCAATGCAAAGGCTTCTATTGATGCTTGCATGTTTCAAGCAAAACTTCACTACAAATGGGGAGGATTATATTGGTGTTATATCTTATAAAGATGAAAATCTCTCCATTTGTTGTCTTGGTGCTGTTATCCCACAACGAAGTGTCAAGAAGCGTTTGAACAGCCCGTTTTGTAAAAAATATAAAACCGCACCTGAATGTCAGCCTTAATTTTTGCTGGTAATGATCTCGATCCCTATCTTCATGTTTCTCATGCTTGTGCGTGAGGGGACCTTAATTCAGCATGTCAATGCTATTTATTTATGGGTACCACAACTGTTGGCGCAATAATATAAAAATATCTATTTTGATTGTAATCAAAATATTGATAATAATTATAAGCATATCATTGTTAGACATATGATTTTAGTAATAATTTTACCGTATTTTTGATATAATAATTACGGCATAATCTTCGGAAAGATAAAATAATATAGGTTGATAATGTTCATCATTGTTTTGGAAGTGAAAAAGCAGCATGTACAGTAATTTATGGATTGTTTCATAATATCAAATTATTCAAGGACAGGAAAATGAAGCAGATTTTAAAATTATTCAGCGGGATGACCTTATTTGTTATGGCTGGATGTTACCCAGAGCAGCCTTCTCGAACAGCTGTAGATGCATGGGAAAAGTCTGGTGCTGATCAAATTGAGATCAAAAAAGCTCTGTTAGAATGTGGAATACAGCATCTTGATGGTCGTCTTGATACAGAAACAACTACTGATGAGAAATTCAATGCTGAGGAGTCTGTGAATGCATGCATGATACAAGCAGGTTTTCAAGATAAATTGGGAAGGGTGAAGTGGTGTGAAAAGTATGAAAATCTTCCAATTTGTCAGCCTGATGCTGTTATTCCTCAGCGAAGTGTAGAGAGGCGCTTGAATAGTCCTCATTGTGAAGAGCATAAAGAGCAACCAGAATGTCAACCTTAAATATTGATGCTGTTTGTAATCAATAATCTTTATATTCTTGTTCTCGCATGGGGGGAGGCGGGATTGTTTTTCAATGGACTAACCATCTTACATGCGAAAAAATATTAGCACAGGCTTATAAGCTTTTTTATCGTGAATATTGAGAGAAGGGGAAAAATAAAAAAAATTGAAATTATTGAGTGCTATAACTTTGTTAAACTTTGCGGGATGTGTTAGCAAATCTCCTCCATCGACGTTGGCATTATGGGGAAACGCCCAGTGTCAATAAATCTATGGTTCAACAAGCACTGTTAAAATGTGGCTAGAAACCATTCTATGTTTCTTCTGAAAATATGGATTCGCGTGCAAGTGAATTTGTAGCAATTTATGAGTGCATGACTAAAGCAGGTTGTGGGTACAAACTACAGGATTCAAAGGGAATTTATTTTTCATCAGCACTGCGAAGTGATTCATTTTTAGTCAATTTAATGGTAGCAGGGTATCAGCAGGTTATGGACAATGATACTTTTAGAGTAACCAATTCGACAAAATAAGAGCGAGATTTGATGTTACGTTTTGAAAATGATAACAAACGCCAGAAAATAAAAAAAATTGAAAAAGTGATCATTGACAGTAAAATATATTCAACTTTCAAGTAATAATTCAATGAAAATATTAATGGGGAGAGGGAGTAAAAATGCAGCTCTTTTATCCTCGATATAGTTATATTCATCAGAGACTAGCTTAGTGATGTGTTATTGTCAGATGATAATAATATTGGGGGATGGTGAGTTATTGTTTGGAGAAGGTTATTCAATATAAAAAATGGCAAAGAATAGCTTTGCTAAAATACCTTCTTTAACGATCATAAATAAATTGCTTTTATAGAAATGATTTTGATGTTTTTTACAGGAGAGTGAGTGTTTTATTGTATTTAGATTTTATCAGAGGATATGAAAGTGTTATGCAGGTAATTTTGATGTAAATAGCTTTTCGTTTTATGATCTATTTTGAGATGATATGTTCTAAAGTAGCTCATTGATTAATTCTAAATATTGATGATAGGGCATTAAGAGAGGTTTTGTTTATTTATTCAATTTTTTGTTAGATGGCTTACAGTTCCTTAGGTTTTTGTTGTGGTTTAGTTGTCTGGCGCTTATATTACAGTTCTCAGAACTTTTAGGGGGTAATTCTTTAAGAGATCGTAATCCTAAATGGTATCTTAAAACTGTTTGTTCTTTCTTTACATAAAATACAAAACATATTATAAGACCCTATCATTTATCATAAAAATAATAAAATCACTTTGTTTATTTTATTCTTATCGTATTTAATTTGTGATTTATTTTTGTACCAGCATTTTTTGTGTTTGTTGAGAAAAAGAAAGTTTTAAAAAACAATGATAAGCAAAGCATCTAAAAATCGCTTATATTCGTGTGTTTTTACAGCAGCTATTTTTTCTTTTTTGTTAAACATAAATATTGAGGCACATTCTCATTCATTTGTATCACTGTCATGTGATGAAAACAAATTACCTTACGGATGCAGTGATGGTTCAAAGCATACAATTAGTGATAAAGTATATAAATTCACGGCATTTGTTAAAGAAAAGAATGGCGATGGTCGTTCTCACATGTTGCCTTCTGCTATAGTCGTACAGGAGCCAAATACAGTTATTGAGGCAATGCGTGTAGAGGTTGAAGGGACTGCAGGTGTAGAAGATATTTATGGTGCTGTGGTATCACGAGGAGGAAAAGTTGTTTTGAGCGATTCAGCTTTTAAAAATGTATCAATAGGTCTTAAAGCTGATAGTGGAATGATTGAGGTTGATCGTGGAACAATTGAATCTTCTCAGATAGCTGCTTATGCAGAGAATCTAGGAGCATCTGTTACGTTAACGAATACAAAAATTAAAGTGGAAGGTCAGGGTATCGGTCGAGAGAGTGCTCTTTTCGTTAGTGCTAAGGCGGGTATTCAGATGAAAAGTGGATTTATTGATGTGAATGATGCTGCTGCGCTTTATGTGGGGAGAGCGGGGAGTGCGACTTTAGATGGTGTTACCATTGCTTCAAAATATCAAAAAACAGAAGACAAAGAAAATACAAATGGAAAAATTACACATACAGTTTTCAATGTAAAACATCAGGGTTCTGTTTATGTAAAAAATACGAATATTATTTCTACGGATGTTCATGTTTTAACAGTTGGACAAGATTCTAACACACCATCCAATAATGGCAGGGAAGGAAATATTTTAATTTCACGGGTTAATATTGAAGATTCAACAATTAAAGCAATCGGTAACAAACATGGTATGTATTTTGAGAGGGATGGGGAAAATGATGCATATGAACAGGGGCTTGTCTTTTTGAAAAGGACGATTTTTGAGGTTCCAGATGGGACAGCTGTTCATAGTCATAACAGTCGTATTTATATTGGAGTAACAGAAGGTACAAAAATTTTTGGTGACTTATTATTAACAGCTGAAAAGGGGGGAAGTGTAGCGATTTTGGCTAATTCTTCTTCATTGATAGGAGGGACTCGTGTTGCCGATGATTCTATTGCTGAGCTTTATTTAACAGGGGGATCAAAATGGTTTTTGACAAAAAGAAGAGCGATAGCTTCACAAGTTGCAAACCCTACAAGTTCGTCTATTTCATTTGTAAAACTTTCTGATAGTTTTATTGCTTTTGAGACACCAATGTTTCAGGAGTATCAGACGCTTTATATTGGGAAGGGAGAGAAAGAAGTTTATAGTGCGCAAGAGAGGGCAGATATTTATCTCAATACATACCGCAGTCGTGAAGGTTTGCTCGATAATAAAAAAACTGATCGGCTTTTGATACATGGTGATGTTTCTGGAAAAACGACAGTTTATGTGCAATTTGTTTCAGGAAATCAGGGTGAGATAGCAACCGGTGAAAATGCTCATAGTATTTCACTTATTCAGGTTTCTGGAAAAGCGGCAGAGGATTCTTTTCAGTTAGATCGTCCTTATATCGCATTAGAGGGTTTGCCTTACCAATATTATCTTCATGCTTATGGTCCAGCTTCTGCTCTTGGAAATGCACAAACTTCTCAAAGATTGGTTGAAGGAGATGGAGATTTTTGGGATTTCCGCCTTGAAAGTAAATATATTCAGCCTGCTTTAGAGGTGTCTGCTATTCCTCCTTCTGCATTAAAGGTCAGAGAGGTTGTTCCACAAGTTTCGACCTATCTTTTGTTACCAAATGTTTTATTTCATGTTGGACTTATGGATATTAGTCATCAACAAAAGCAGTTGCAAGCTACGCGGTCTATTCCTCGTAAATTATTAAAAAACGAAGAGAATTTTTCTTTATCTGTTCACGGTTATGGTGGGCATTATCGTTATATCTCAGATCTTTCTACACTTAAATATGGGTACGATGGACGTGTTGATTATAACGCTATAGAAACAAATCTTTTGTTTAAAACGGTAGAGAGTGCACATAATACGACATCTTTTGGGATTATGGGAACCTATGGAAAACTTTCCTTACAACCTCATAATGTGGAACAAAGTCAAAAGAGTACATTTAATAAATGGTCATTTACGGCATACGCTAGTGTGGAACACAACACTGATTTTTACGTAGACGGTCTTTTATCTTATGGCTTGTTTAAAGGGGATGTGCGTAGCCATGTTTGGGGTAAGACGGCGACATTAAAAGCAAAACCTCTCAACGTTTCTTTTTCTGCTGGTAAAGTGTCTATGATAGGACGTGAAGGTCTTATTTTTGATCCGCAATTTCAGCTTATTTATCAACATCTGCAATTTGATAAGTTTCGTGATATTGACGGATTTGATGTTGAGATGAAAAAAATAGATCAATGGTTTATGCGTGTTGGTGGGCGTTTAAGTAAAACATTTACAGCCTCTGAAAAGGATCGTATCACTTCTTTTTATGGCAATATTCATCTTGCTCATTGTTTTGGTAAAGAACAATTTGTGCATTTTAAAGATGTTTTTCAGTTGAGTTCTTTTGGTTCTTCCTTAGAAGTTGGCTTGGGTGTCAATTCACAGTTTTCTTCTAAAGTCACACTTTACAGTGATCTTAGCTATCAGCACACGTTAACCAAGGCAGGTTTTTCTGGAATTCGTTTTTCTGGTGGATTGCGCTATCATTTTTAAGCCATCTTTTTAAAAATAATAAATGTGATTTTCAAAGTCTTGTTCTATTATCGGAATTAAAACCATTGTTTGTGCAGAATTTTTTAATAATGGTACCATGTGCTTTAATAAATATGAAAATATCATGTTGATTTATTTTTATCTGCTATAGCATTTCTCAAATGCTTTAAAAAATTTGTCCATCTGATAAACAGATTTAAAATGAGAAAATCCTACAATATCGGGGTTCTTATTCAATATGAATAAAGATAAATTATCATTATAAATCAATATTTTGCCATATGATGCTTAAGGTGTCATCGAGCCATTTGTGGTAATTGCGTGCTTCTTCGTTTGAGGCATGAACAGAGAAAATAAAACCGGGATATCCACCAAATGCTGGTGGCGGTGGTGAAATATGATCCGTTTCAAAGAAAATGATAGTTCTGCTAGTTTGTGGATGTTGTACGACCTTATCGAGACCTAAAAATCCAGAGAAGCGTCCATACCCATGAAGAGGAATAATATAATTTGCCGCCACTTTTTCAGCTGGGAGTATATCGGGAAGGTCTGGGGTTTGTTCAGCTAAAGCGGCATTCATACAGAGTTTTGCAAATGAAATTCCTGTACCTTGCTCCACAATAAAATGGGAAACACCTGATCCACCTATACGAGCACCGATCTCAATGATATAGGGTAAGTTATTGGCATCTAAGCGTAGTTCTACATGGGCAGCCCCCATATTTATACCAAGAGCTTTAACTCCAGAGCATGCAGCCTCACATAAAGCAATAATTAAAGGATCATCTATATCACAGCGTTGACGATAAATTGTTTCTTCAAACCATGGTCCCTCAGGCTGTCCCTTGTCTCCAACGGACAGAACATGTACACCTGCTGTATCAACAAAGCATTCTACGACAAACTCTTTTCCTGGCAAATACTGTTCTACGATTAAACCTACAGGTTTACTTTTATCATTAAAACGTGCCATGTCTTTATGCTGAACATTCCATACGGCTTTAATGAGATCAGAAAGTTCAGCGGAATTTTTAGCTAACATGACGCCTGTACTTGCCCATCCAGAGACGGGTTTAATAACGAGCGGATAGTCTAAGGCATGTGTTTTTGATAGGTCTTCTGGATGATCTATATAAAAGAATCCTGGTGTTCTTAAGCCTGCTTTAGCAAAAGCTTGACGCATGAGATATTTATTTCGGGTTAATGCTGCTACTTCTGGTTCAATACTTGGAGTATTGATTTTTTTTGCAGCCAAAGCTGTCCATAGGATAGCTTCTTCGCGAAGGGTCATAATCCCAGAAATATTGCGTTCTTTTGCTCCCGTTGCAAAAGTGTCTAGAGCTGCCTCTGGGTTATCAAAAACAGGAAGTTGCCAAGTTGAAGTGACTGCTGCGGGGTGTTGAGTGGGAGCGCTTTCAGCGGTATCATAGATCATTATTAATTCGATATTAGCTGCTTGTGCTGCTTCAAATATAAATGGTAGTTTTGCATTGCGCTGGCAAACTAACGCGAGTTTTTTCATTTTGTTTCCTCATTAAATTTGGAATTTTGGGCACGACGTTTCTGTTGCCATGTAGATACCTTTGATGCATCTATAAATAAGAGTGTCATCCCTATAACAACTACAATCATAGCAATTATTTTGATCATATTGAGAGAAGGGCTCGAGCCGATTATCCATTCACATGCAACCACTGCAAAAGGGGATAATACGCCGATAGTATTGGCGTATAATACGCCTCCTTCGGCTAAAACTTTTTGATATAATACGTAAACTGGTGCCGAGCAAACAGTTCCTAAAATCAATATTTTAAATATATCTTCTAACTTAAGATATAAGAGTGGGGCAGGATCAAAAATAAATAATGGCATAAATGATGCGACAGAAATTGTTGTGATCCAAGCCAGTGAGGTGAGCAAAGGTAAATTTTTAAGATAACGTTTAGACAATAAGCCATAAGCAGAGTAAGAAAGTGCTGCTGTTAAAGCAAGAGCTATTCCTATTAGGTTATAATATCCACCTTCTCCACTGTTTATATTAAATGCTATAGCTGCTACACTGACAATTATCACTCCGCTAAACTTCAGCCATGAGAATTTAAGGACATTTGTCAATGCACCTAATATATAAGTAATCCCTGGAATAGTAGCGAGAACCATAGTTAAATCACTGGCTTTGAGCGATTTTAATGCACCAAAGCTGCATACAAAATACAGCGAAAATCCTAACACTGAGAGAATTAAAAAAGAAGGTATCATGGAAAGCAATGGTAGGGATCTGAAAACAGCTTTCTCACGAAATACTGCAATCAGCCATAAGGTGGCTGCGGTGGCAAACAACCTAAGTCCAACCGCATGCATGACGGGTATATTGCTAACCAAATTCTTAGATAATAACCAACTTATGGAAAACAATGCTAGAATAGCAAAGGTAAATAAGAATAACTGTCCTTTTAAGAAACTCAATGATTTAATCCCCTAATAATGTACTGTGCATAAGATGATGTTGAAAAATTAAATCGTGACTTTGAAGTCTGTGGTTTTCCAAGATTATTTTGGATATAATCCTTAGCTCCTGCCAAATAAGCGTCATCTAAATTTAATGCTTCAAGTGTTTCTATATCTGCTATCATCAATACTATTACTTTTTCAAGACGCTCCAAATCAAATTGAAGATAACCTTGATTTATTTCAATCAATGCTTTGTTTTGCATCAATATTTCAAAAAGCAAGACACCTGTGCCAGCATCGAATGTCATATGCTGATCAGAACTTTTTGGCTAACGAAATATGCGTTTTAATAGAACAAATTCAGTTGTTTCTTTCCAAAATTTTGGATGATTTTGTAGCATAATACGCACTGTAATTAAATCAACTTTAGTTTCTTCTAGAAGACCTGTAAACCAATTTAATTTTATATACAGATTTTTATCCAATGGCCGCGGTCCGGTATGATGTGCATAGTCATGATAATAGCCCCACAAACAGCGAGCATCGTAAATGTCTTCTTTAGATAAGTTACGACTATGCAATTGACCGAACAGGAATTTACTATCTCGACCGAGTAAACGTTCAGCTTCCACAATTGTTTGCTTGTTGTAAATATCAAAGAATTTACTGAAAAAAAACAAAGCAAATGCTTGCTTATCAATTTTTTGAGCAGCTGCTACAGATTCTGGGAATAGAACAATGCAATTGCCTTCTAAAAAACCTCTTGATGCTATTCCCATTTTTATACATTGAAATGGTGATACATAATTATTTGTATATTTTGAGGCGTCAGCAAGATAGGCCGTTTCATGACGATATCCTGTAACTAATTCCAGCCGGAATCCTTCTGGATCAGGTCCATTTGTTGCACGCATTGGAGCCAAGAAAAACAAGGGCGCATCTGGTAATGGGGCTTTGAAAGCAGCCAAAGTGTTATCAAATTTAGGAGGGGTCGTTAAACCGCTGATCATCCACTGATGAAGATCATCAGAAGTGGTCGCTAAAAGTTTTGGAGATAATCCGTCAAGAATATTGGCATGGTGGTTCAGCAGAGTGATCAATTCATTGATCATATTATTATCTGCTGAAGTTGGTTCTTTAATGCTCCCATCTCGTTCTTGGCGCATACGGAATTTGTCAACCAAGTTAACAATGGAAAGAAGCGCTTCAGATTTTTTCATGATGAGTTGACTTTAGTGAGTGGAGCAAAAAGGCCATTGGCACTTGTCCAAAATTTTCGACAATACTCAGCCTATAGCGATTTGCCGCAACCGATGTTGTGATACAAGCATCTGCTTTTTCAGCCTTACAAAGAACGGCTGCATCAGCATTGCTGTTGGCAAATACTTTGTCATATTGATGAGCTACCAGAGATTGCGGGGCAGGATGAGACGCTATGGTTTTAATTTCATCAGCGTTATTGCGTTTAGCTAAAACCATAGAGTGAGTAGGCATGATAAAGCTGTCAAATAATTGCATATCACCTAAACGGGTAAATATGAGTGTATGCAAATCAGGGTAAGCAGCACAACTTAAGAGATAAGCATCTTTTTTTTGAGCAAGTTCATTAAATGCTTCTTCAAGAGTTGCGTATTATATAATACGGGATCTCGAGTCAGTGGACAAAATATTTTTATTGTGATTGTCAAGCCACCACTGTGTTGCTGCTGCACAGTTAGTATCTGCAGGGCCAAGTGTATAGATAAAAGCATTATTTTCAGATTACATAATCTCTATTCTTTTAATTATGCGACTAAATTTAAATTAGTGTGATATGATAGAGTATATCAAGAACAATGCGTTAAGTAATTTAGTGCTTTATAAAATAATGTATATATGAAAGAAAATTTACAATTATAATTTTGTCTGTTCATTATTCTATCATGCCGTAAAACAGCGTCTTTTAGGGGAGTAATTGAGCAGAAAAATTCTATGCAGGGTATTTATTGGATATGTTAGAGAATTATTGAAATGGTTAAGCGAAGGTGAATGACACGTAAACCGTACTGCTCTATCATTTTTTGGATGAGCAGCGTTTTTGAATCTGTTCATATTGATAATACTATTGTAGGTGAATAATAAGCAAATTGGTAAGGCATGAACATCTTTGCCATAAAACTCAATATGTTTAACTTCTTAATTAAGATAATACTTTTAGAAATTGTTTTACTATTATGATTGTATTAAATATATAAAAGGCAATCATCATTGTCTTGTTTGTAAAAGAAACATGAAATATAACTCTTAAATCAGATTGAGATTGGTAAGATTTTTTTCTTCTTTGGAATCGTTAAGAAGGTCAGATTAAACCTTATTCAAGCTACAGAACCTAAAGAAACAGTCGTTTTTTTTGAAAAGATCAGAGGTAAACAAATATGCGTGAGATTTTGGATCATGTTGATATGCCATTGAATAAGAAGAGTTCTGTTCAAAAGGTTCAAAATCTTTCATTCCAATCACACCCAAAACGGTTTTATAAGCAAGTGAAGATCGCTTGTGAGGAGGGCGGCTTTACGATTTTGTTGGATGAACGTCCTGTAAAAACGCCCGCAAGGCGTCATTTTCATGTGCCAACAGAAGTGTTTGCTGAATATGTTGCTCAGGAATTTGAGAACCAAAAGCACGTTGTTGATCCTGCAAAAATGCCGATGACGCGTTTGGTTAATACTGTTATTGATGGTATCGCTGATGATATGCAGGCGGTTTTTGAAGATTTATTGCGTTTCGTTGCATGTGATATGATCTTTTATCGTGCACAGACACCTAAAGAGTTGGTGCAAAAACAATCTGCACAATGGGATCCTTTATTAGATTGGGCTGAAGAAAAATTGGGTGCACGGTTTTATTTGACAGAAGGGCTGATGCATGTGGAACAATCACCAGAAGCACTTCAAGCTGTGAGTCATTATTTACGAAGCGTTGAGTCTGCTTATATGCTTGCTGCACTTCATATGATGACAACATTAACGGGATCTGCTCTCATTGCTCTTGCTGTTGCTGCGGGAAACATTGATGCTGATCATGCTTGGTCTATTGCCCATTTAGATGAAGATTGGATGATGGAACAATGGGGAATAGATAAAGAAACAATCGCACGTCGTGCTCATAAAAAAGTTGAATTTAAGGCTGCTGCTACAATTGTTACAACTTGTTTATAAGATTTTTTTGTTTCCTTGTGCTTTTTCTCATTACAGTATTTTTGTGATTTTTTGAGGATTGGTTTTTACTTTTTCAAGTCCAGGAAATATTTCATTGGTTATGTTTAAGATTGCTTCGTCATTACCACGGATAAAATACCATTGGTTATTTTGAAGAAGGGCAATAATTTCAGTTTGAATAGAGCATTTTTTTCCAGAACTTGTTGTGGTTACAAGCTCTACGGGTATAACAAAATAAGGGGTACCATTATCAAGGGTACCTTCACGTTTTTGTTTTTGATCAATGTTGATCGTTTCAATCTTGTAACTTTCTGCCAACTGTTCTATTTGGCTTTTCATGATTTGTCTAAATTGTGATTTACTGAGATTTTTCTGGGCAGTTAAGCGGTTGATGACTTGGGGAGGGATAGCATTTAAGATGGTATTTGCATCGGCATTTTTAAGTGCTTCACTATAAGCAGATGTTGCTTGTTCAAGGGTTATGAGTTTTTGGTTTGTAATCGTATGTGCTTGAGTTGTTGATGTGATAAAGACATTGCATAAAAGAACGGGAACGAGAAAATAAATTCGCGGCATTAGAAACCTTGTTAATTCATTTGAAGAGATTCAACACATTATAAAGGAAAAGCAGATGAGCAGAAAGCCTCTTGTGCTTTTGCATGAGAAGAATATCCACAAAAATGGAGGCTTTTGCCTCCATTTTAAATACCAAAAGAGTGCGTATTGATTGTTTAAACGGAATAGTACATATCAAATTCAATAGGATGAGGCGTTGTTTCGTAGCGCAAAACTTCTTGCATCTTTATTTGAATGAAGGAATTAATCTGATCATCATCAAAAACATCGCCAGCTTTAAGAAAGCCACGATCTTTGTCGAGTGCTTCAAGTGCTTCACGCAAACTTCTTGAAACGGTAGGGATGTCTTTGAGTTCTTTTAAGGGAAGATCATAAAGGTCTTTATCCATAGCATGTCCAGGGTGAATTTTGTTTTTGATACCGTCAAGACCAGCCATTAAGAGAGCGGAAAATGCCAAATAGGGATTGGCTGTTGGGTCTGGAAAACGTACTTCTACACGTTTTGAGTTTGGTGAGGAACTCATTGGAATACGGCAAGATGCGGAACGATTACGTGCAGAATAGGCAAGAAGAACAGGAGCTTCATAACCAGGAACCAAACGTTTATAGGAGTTTGTGGATGGGTTGGTAAAAGCATTTATTGCTTTTGCGTGCTTAATAACACCACCGATAAAAAACAGACAGGTTTCTGATAGTCCGGCATATTCATTTCCTGCAAAAATGGGTTTGCCATCTTTCCAAATGGAGAAGTGAACATGCATTCCTGACCCATTATCACCAAAAACTGGTTTTGGCATGAAGGTTGCTGTTTTTCCATAACTGTTTGCTATTTGATGCACGACATATTTAAAAATTTGCATCTTGTCAGCCTCGCGAACAAGTGTATCAAAACGAATACCCAATTCATGTTGGCCTGCTGCTACTTCGTGATGGTGTTTTTCGACCTGTACCCCCATATCTTTGAGTGCTGTGAGCATTTCAGAACGCATATCTTGGCAAGAATCAATCGGCGGAACAGGAAGGTAACCTCCCTTCATTCGTGGGCGATGTCCTAGATTGCCTGTTTCATATTCCATATCATCATTAGAAGGAAGTTCACTTGAATCGAGTTTAAATCCTGTGTTGTAAGGGTCTGTTTTATAGCGCACATCATCAAAGATAAAAAACTCCGCTTCTGGACCTACATTGATTGTATCTCCAATGCCTAAAGATTTCATATAAACTTCGGCCCTTTTGGCGATAGAACGAGGATCTCTACGATAAAACTCTCCAGAGACAGGATCAAGTACGTCACAAAATATGACTAAAGTAGATTGAGCAAAAAAAGGATCAATATGTGCTGTTCCAGGATCTGGCATTAAAACCATGTCAGATTCATTAATTGTTTTCCAACCAGCAATTGAAGAACCATCAAACATGACACCATCACTAAAAGTATCCTCGCTGATCTCTGCGATATCCATTGTAATGTGATGCAATTTTCCTCGTGGATCAGTAAAACGTAAATCAACAAAACGGATTTCGTTGTCTGTAATCTGTTTGATAATATCTGATGCGGTTGTCATATTCAATTTCCTTAATGTGACGTTGAGGTAGATAAAAAAGTGAATTTTCTCGTTATTTATTAAAGAGCATCGATACCGGTTTCGTCCGTGCCTATACGAATTGCATCATCAATGGAAAAGACAAATATTTTTCCATCTCCTATATGTTTGGTTTGAGCTGCTTTACGTATTGCATCAACAGTTTGTTCTAGTTTGTCATCGGACACGACAATTTCGATCTTTACTTTAGGTAGAAAGTCAACAACATATTTCGTGCCACGATAAAGTTCTGTATGTTCCCTTTGACGACCAAAACCTTTCGCTTCTGTTACTGTAATACCATGTAATCCAATTTTTTGAAGCGCTTCTTTCACTTCATCAAGTTTGAAAGGTTTTATAATGGCTTCAATTTTTTTCATGCTGAAATTATCTCCAACGTTATTTTGTCTTTTTAGACTGCATCACATTATATTGGCAACTGTAAGATGTCCAACAGATAGTTTGTGCACAAAAAGTCATAAATGATGACACTATATACTCTTGGAGGAGAACTTTTTTGTATAATAAAGTGAAATATTATTGTTTTGGAAAAAGCTTACTATCCTTGTAAACGAATCAAAATAATATAATAAGAGTATTTGGTTTCTTTTTTGTTATATAATGCCTTTATTTATAACAATAATTAGACGTTTCCCATATTGAGTGAGGAATTCTAATAACGTAAGATTTTCTCATTTTAGATCTTCTTATAGTAAATCAATCAAATTATATCTTTGTTTATCAAGAGATACGAGCGTGTGGATAAAAATATTTGAAAAAATGACTAAAAATGCCTTTTATGAAAGCTTTCGATAACCAAAGGTTGTTGCAATATTAAAGGGTATGGATGGGACAATATTGGAAAAGAGTGTGATGATGCCGATTACGCTCCTTCATAGATGATGGTGTATAATAATCAATTTCCCATTCTCGGGTGATGTCGTGAAATGGGCTTAGGGAGTGTTGAGAAATATTTCTTTGAAACAGATGTGTGAATTGGCAACGCAAATATATTCCGTTTGGGGTGTTGTGTCCCTTCGTGAGGAATGTAATCCTATTAAAGAATGCGATAAACAAAAGCGTGAAGCAATGCGCAATCTTCATTATTTAAACAATATTGCTGCGGATGCTTTTGAAAGCCGTCAAGATGAATTAAAAGAAGATGTTAAATATGGGAATTGGGTTATACCCTTAAAACTTCGTATTCTGCCAAAATTAGGCTGTCTGGTCGTTTCAGCTATAAACAAAACAGAGAATAAATATGCAATTATGCGCGCATTCTTATTTGGCAATACGACAACTGAAACAGCTTATAAAGCGCTAAATTGTTTTTAGTCTTTGCTTCAAACATGTTGCACCACTGGAATTAGGTGTTGGTTTACAAGTAATAATAAAAGTACAGGCTTTGTTAGTATGCTGTATTTTACAATGGAAAGCGTTTCTAAGAATTGGAATTATAAAGAGATGGGCGCAGTAAAACATCTTTTAGAAATTTTCCCGTATAAGAAGCGGGAACCTTAATGATGTCTTCAGGGCGTCCAATTGCAACAATTTCACCACCGCGATCTCCACCTTCTGGTCCCAAATCAATAATCCAGTCGGCTGTCTTTATAACATCAAGGTTATGTTCAATGACGATGACTGTGTTACCTTGCTCGACTAGTTCATGAAGCACTTCAAGAAGTTTGGAAATATCGTGAAAATGTAAACCTGTTGTCGGTTCATCCAAAATATAGAGTGTACGTCCCGTTGTTTTACGAGAAAGTTCTTTCGCAAGTTTTACACGTTGTGCTTCCCCACCAGAAAGTGTGGTTGCTTGCTGTCCTACTTTTATGTAACCCAATCCTACTTTAATGAGAGTTTCCATTTTATTATGAATAGCGGGAATAGCTTGGAAAAATTCCTCTGCCTTTTCAATTGTCATATCCAAAATATCGGCTATAGACTGTCCTTTGAATTTTATTTCTAGTGTTTCTCGGTTATAGCGTTTTCCTTTACAGACATCGCAAGTAACATAGACATCAGGTAAAAAGTGCATTTCAATTTTGATGACTCCATCGCCTTGACATGCTTCGCAGCGTCCTCCTTTAACATTAAATGAAAAACGCCCAGCTTTATAACCGCGCGCTTTTGATTCTGGAAGATCGGCAAACCACTCACGAATTGGTGTAAAAGCGCCTGTATAGGTTGCGGGATTAGAGCGTGGAGTGCGTCCAATAGGGGATTGGTTGATATCGATGACTTTATCAAGAAATTCTAACCCTTCAATTTTATCATAGCTGGCGGGGCTGTGATGAGAGCCCATGATATGATGTGATGCTGCTTTGAAAAGCGTTTCAATAAGAAATGTTGATTTTCCTCCTCCAGAAACACCGGTTATGCATGTGAATGTTCCAAGAGGAATGTTCGCATTGATATTTTTGAGGTTATTGCCTTTTGCGCCAATGACTTTAAGTGTTTTCGTTTTTGATATTTTTCGTCGCTCTGTCGGCATTCTAACAGCCATTTTTCCTGCAAGGTATTGGCCTGTAAGAGAGGCTGAATTTTCTATAATTTCCTGCGGTGTTCCTTGCGCTATGATTTCTCCACCATGAACGCCCGCGGCAGGGCCCATATCGACAACATAGTCTGCTGTGAGGATAGCATCTTCATCATGTTCAACAACAATAACTGTATTGCCAAGATTGCGCAAATGGCGCAGCATTTCCAAAAGGCGTTCATTATCGCGTTGGTGTAAACCGATAGATGGTTCATCTAAAATATAAAGAACGCCTGTAAGACCAGAACCAATTTGGGATGCTAACCGAATGCGTTGGCTTTCTCCCCCTGAAAGTGTTCCTGAATTTCGAGACAAGGTAAGATATTCCAATCCTACATGATTTAAAAAAGCCAAGCGTTCGCGAATTTCTTTTAAAATACGTACGGAGATATTACGTTGTTTTTCTGTGAGATATTGATGAACATTGGCAAACCAATCATCTGCTTTTGAGATGGAAAGATCTGATATTTGCCCAATATGCATTCCATTGATTTTTACAGCAAGTGCTTCTGGTTTTAAACGATAACCATGACAAGCTGGGCAGGGCGAAGAAGACATATAGCGTTCGATTTCTTCTCGAGACCAAGCAGAATCGGTTTCTTTCCAGCGTCTCTCCATATTAGGGATAATTCCTTCAAAAGGTTGGGTCGTTTTATGCGAACCAGAATGATTTTTATAAATAAAAGAAATTTCATCTCTTTTTGTACCGTAGAGAATAGCTTGTTGTGCTTCATTAGAGAGTTCACACCATTGATCTGTGAGTTTGAAACCGTAAGCTTTTCCTAATGCTTCTAAGGTTTGTTTATAGTAAAGTGAATCTGATTTAGCCCAAGGGGCAATGGCGCCATTCTTGAAGGTAAGATTTTTATTGGGCACAATTTTCAGTGGATCTATTGCTTTTTTGATGCCCAGTCCATCGCAGAGAGGACAGGCGCCAAAAGGATTATTGAACGAAAAAAGGCGTGGTTCGATTTCAGGGATAGAGAAACCCGATACAGGGCAGGAAAATTTTTCTGAAAAAATGATCCGTTTGTGTGTATCATTTTTTGATTTATGAGCAGATTCCTTTGTCGTTTCTTTTTGTGTCAAGGGTTGGTCTGCCATTTCAGCAATGGCAAGTCCATTGGCTAGTTGTAAACAGGTTTCTATACTATCAGCCAAGCGAGAGGTGATATCTTTCTGTACAACAATGCGGTCTACCACGACATCGATGTCGTGTTTATATTTTTTATCCAGAGGTGGAATGTCAGGGATTTCATAAAATTTGCCATCAACTTTAGCGCGTTGAAATCCTCTTTTTAAAAGTTCTGTTAGCTCTTTTTTATATTCTCCCTTTCGTCCTCGCACTAAGGGTGCCATAATAAAAATTCGCATTCCTTCTGGTAAGGACATAATTTGATCCACCATTTGGCTTACTGTCTGGCTTTCAATAGGAAGTCCTGTTGCAGGAGAATGAGGAATGCCAATACGAGCAAAGAGAAGGCGCATGTAGTCATGGATTTCAGTAACAGTGCCTACTGTTGAACGAGGATTGCGGCTGGTTGTTTTTTGTTCAATGGAGATAGCTGGAGAGAGACCGTCTATGCGGTCGACATCGGGTTTTTGCATGACTTCCAAAAATTGGCGTGCATAAGCTGAAAGGCTTTCGACATAGCGGCGTTGTCCTTCAGCGTAAATTGTATCAAACGCTAAGGATGATTTCCCTGATCCAGAAAGTCCTGTTATAACGATGAGTTTGTCACGAGGCAGATCAAGATCAATATTTTTAAGATTATGCTCACGTGCACCGCGAATGGAGATATATTTTTGATGAGACATACTTTATCCTTGGCATATGTGGCAAAAATTGAGCACCTAAAATGGAATAAAACTGTTTTTTTAGAATTACAATGTGTTTAACTGCTTTAATGCAAAAGGAAGGTATAAGTTTTGTGAAAAAAATACAAATGAGCAGCTTTTTATTCTCTCGTGGTGGAATAAACTATGTGTTTTTCTCATCTTTTGTTATAATTACACTGAATACAGTATTAGGAAAGGATAGCAATACCCATATTGATGGTCAATTGCGACATGTAAATTGAAGGTCAAGATGGTTATGACTGTTATAGAACAGAGTATTTTACGAATTAAAATTTTGGAGTTTATACGATGGCTGGTAGCCTTAATAAAGTTATTTTGATTGGTAATCTTGGTGCGGATCCTGAAATCCGCCGTTTAAATTCTGGTGATCAAGTGGCAAATCTGCGTATTGCTACTTCAGAAAGTTGGCGCGATCGGAATACAAATGAGCGAAAAGAACGCACTGAGTGGCATAGTATTGTTATTTTTAATGAAAACCTTGTCAAAGTTGCAGAGCAATATTTAAAAAAAGGCAGCAAAATTTATATTGAGGGGCAGTTACAGACACGAAAATGGCAAGATCAAAATGGAAATGACCGTTATACAACAGAGATTGTTTTGCAAAAGTACCGTGGCGAATTACAAATGCTTGATGGGCGGGGAGCTGCGAGCGGGGAGCAAGGAGTAAGTCAAGGCGGGAGTTATAGTGGTGGTTTTGCCGATAGTCATTCAAATCAGAGAAATACTTTTGGTCAAAACAATCATCAATTGGGAGAAAGTTTTTCACACAAATTAGATGATGACGTCCCTTTTTAGGAGTCTTTAAATTGCAGTATTATGATCATTTTATGGTTTGTTTGTTTCAGATTTTTGAAGTTTAGCAAAATAAAAATTGTTCATTATTATTAGTAATTTAAAATATAAATTAATAACATCTTGAAAAATATTGTTAAATTTCTTTTTTGTCATGGGAGAGAAATTAGCATTTTGGTGTATTTTTCGCTATAAATAAAGTGAAATGATTCTTTTTTGAAAGTTTTGAAACTGTGACCGATCTTACTCCACACCCAGAACGTGATGTGCTAACCGGTATTGAACCAATCAGTATTATTGATGAGATGCAACGCTCCTATCTCGATTATGCGATGAGCGTGATTGTTTCACGTGCACTTCCTGATGTCCGTGATGGTCTTAAGCCTGTTCATCGACGTATCCTTCATGCTATGAATGAGATGGGGCTTTCTTTCAATAAGTCGTATCGTAAATCTGCTGGTGTTGTTGGTGAGGTTATGGGGAAATTTCATCCCCATGGTGATGCTTCAATTTACGATGCATTAGTGCGTATGGCGCAGGACTTTTCTTTAAGAAATCCATTAATTGATGGTCAGGGAAATTTTGGTTCCGTTGATGGTGATCCACCTGCGGCCATGCGCTATACTGAGTGTCGTTTAGAAAAAGTTTCAGAAGAACTTTTAGCTGATATTGATAAAGATACTGTTGATTTTCAGGATAATTACGATGGGCGTGAACGTGAACCGGTTGTCTTACCAGCACGTTTTCCTAATCTTTTGGTCAATGGATCCGGTGGAATTGCTGTGGGAATGGCAACTAATATTCCGCCCCATAATCTTGGTGAAATTGTTGATGCGTGTATCGCTTTGATTGATAATCCCGATATCACATTCGATAAAATAATTGAAATCGTTCCTGGTCCAGATTTTCCTACAGGGGGCATTATCCTCGGCCATTCTGGTGTTCGTGCAGCTTATGAAACAGGGCGTGGCTCAATTATTATGCGCGCTAAAGTTGAGATCGAAGAAATTCGCAGTGGTCGACAGGCAATCATTGTGAGTGAGATCCCTTATCAAGTTAATAAGGCAACGATGATTGAGAAAATGGCCGAATTGGTGCGTGATAAACGCATTGAGGGAATCTCTGATTTGCGTGACGAATCGGATCGTGATGGATATCGGGTCGTTATTGAGCTGAAGAAAGATGTTGTTGCGGAAGTTGTTTTAAACCAATTATATCGGTATACGCCGCTACAAACTTCCTTTGGTTGTAATATGGTTGCTTTGAATGGAGGAAAACCCGAACAGATGACGTTGCTTGATATGCTTCGTGCATTTGTTTCTTTTCGGGAAGAAGTCGTCAGTCGGCGAACAAAATATCTTTTGCGTAAAGCGCGTGAACGGGCCCATGTTTTGGTTGGTCTTGCCCTTGCTGTTGCCAATATTGATGAAATTATAGCGCTTATTCGCAAAGCTCCTGATCCGCAGACAGCACGTGCACAGTTAATGGAGCGACGCTGGCCGGCGATGGATGTTGCGCCTTTGATTAAACTTATTGATGATCCTCGTCATATTATTCATGAGGATGGTACTTATAATCTCTCTGAAGAACAGGCGCGTGCTATTTTAGAATTGCGTTTGCAACGATTGACAGCCCTTGGGCGTGATGAAATCGCTGATGAATTGAATAAAATTGGCGTGGATATCGCTGACTATCTTGAGATCTTGGCATCACGCGTACGCATTATGTCTATTGTTAAGGATGAGTTGAGTGCTCTTCGTGAGGAATTTGCAACGCCGCGACGTACCGTATTTGGTTTTGGTAGCGCTGAGATGGAGAGTGAAGATCTGATCGCACCAGAGGATATGGTGGTAACGGTAAGCCATAGTGGTTATATTAAGCGTGTGCCTCTTAATACCTATCGTGCACAGCGACGTGGTGGTAAGGGGCGTTCTGGTATGTCCACGAAGGATGAGGATTTTGTAACGCGGTTGTTTGTGGCCAATACGCATACTCCGGTTCTTTTCTTTTCATCACGTGGGATTGTTTATAAGGAAAAAGTTTGGCGATTGCCGCTGGGGACACCCCAATCGCGTGGGCGGGCTTTGATCAATATGCTTCCTTTACAACAAGGTGAGCGTATTACAACGATTATGCCTTTGCCTGAAGATGAAGCGAGCTGGAGTGCATTAGATATTATGTTTGCGACAACACGTGGGACTGTGCGTCGTAATAAGTTATCAGACTTCGTTCAGGTTAATCGTAATGGTAAAATTGCAATGAAACTTGATGAAGAAGATGAAATTCTTTCTGTCGAAACCTGTACAGAACATGATGATGTTGTTCTAACAACAGCCAATGGACAATGTATCCGTTTTCCAGTTATAGATGTTCGCGTCTTCGCGGGGCGTAATTCTGTGGGGGTTCGTGGTATCAATTTGGCTAAAGGTGATAAAGTCATTTCGATGACAATTTTAGAGCATGTCGAGGCGACGTCCATTGAGCGTTCTGCTTATATTAAACGTGTAATAAATGAACGGCGTGCTTCTGGTGCAGATGCTGATGTTGAAGATGTTATAACTCTTGATGAAGAAGATGGGGGTGCTGAAACAGAGTTAACAGATGAACGTTATGCAGAACTTCATACACGTGAACAAATGCTTTTGACAGTGAGTGAGTTTGGTTATGGTAAACGCTCTTCTTCCTATGAGTTCCGGATTTCGGGACGTGGCGGAAAAGGGATTCGTGCAACAGATCCATCTAAAACAGCTGAAATTGGTAAATTAGTAGCGGCTTTTCCGGTGAAAGCGCAGGATCAAATTATGTTGGTATCAGATGGGGGACAACTTATTCGTGTCCCTGTTGAGGGAATTCGTACTGCTGGGCGCTCAACTAAGGGTGTTACAATTTTTAATACAGCCAAAGGTGAAAGAGTCGTATCGGTTGAACGTATTTCTGAACCTGAAGATGATACGAGTTCATTAGATGATGAAGGTGAGAAGCATTCTGATACAGTTGATATGAGCGAAGAAAAATAATTTTGAAGAGGAAGGAGTAAAGTCATGAAAATTGCTCTTTACGCAGGTTCTTTTGATCCTCTTACAAACGGTCATCTTGATGTTTTAAAAGGGTGTTTTGTGTTAGCTGATAAGGTGGTCGTCGCTATAGGCATACAGGGTAACAAAAAAGCACTCTTTAGCTTTGAAGAGCGTGTTGGTTTTATTACCCAAGTAGGGAAAGACTTTTTCGGTGCAGATTTTAATCGGTTACAGGTTCTTTCATTTAATAACCTTCTCATTGACAAGGCACGTGAAGTTGGTGCTTCATTTCTCATTCGCGGATTGCGTGATGGTACTGATCTTGATTATGAAATGCAAATGGCAGGGATGAATGGCATTCTGGCTCCTGAATTGCAAACTGTTTTTTTGCCGGCAAGTGTTTCTGGGCGTGCGATAACCTCTACATTGGTTCGTCAAATTGCCTCTATGGGAGGTGATGTGACACCATTTGTGCCGCCCAATATTGCACAAGCTTTGCGCTCGAAATTCCAGTCTTTAGAGGAGAATAATTGTGTCTCGTAGAATTTTTGCTGTTTTGATATGTGTGTTTTGTTTTTTTTCATTGTCTGCTGTCGCTGGTAATCCTAGCCCAGCAAGTGATGCAAGCCTTCTTGTTTTATCTCTCAAAGATGGTGATGTCATTATTCGTCTGCGTCCTGATTTGGCGCCAAAGCATGTTGCGCAAATCAAAAGATTAACAGAGGAGGGGGCCTATAATAATGTTGTGTTTCATCGCGTTATTCCTAATTTCATGGCGCAAACTGGTGATGTAGAATTTGGAAAAAAAGGCAGTAAAGATTTTGATTTGAAACGCGTTGGTATGGGGGGCTCAAATTATCCCAATATACCGGCAGAGTTTTCAAAGCAGCCGTTTAAGCGTGGTACAGTTGGGATGGCACGGTCACAAGATCCGGATTCCGCGAATTCTCAATTCTTCATTTGTTTTGATGATGCTGATTTTTTAAACGGTCAGTATACGGTTGTTGGAGAGGTTATAAAGGGAATGGATGTTGTTGATAAAATAAAAAAAGGTACGACAAGTAATAATGGATCTGTAAAAAATCCTGATGTTATTAATGCTGCTACTTTACAAGTTGAAAAATGAATCAAGGGAGCTTTCCATATGGCTGAGAATAAAAATCCAGAGAATACTTTAATTCTTGAAACAACAAAGGGCAGAGTTGTTATTGAGCTTTTTGCTGATTTAGCACCTTGTCATGTTGCACGTATTAAAGAACTCGCCCGTGAAGGTGCTTATGATAATGTTATTTTCCATCGTGTTATTGATGGTTTTATGGCGCAAACAGGGGATGTACAATTTGGAAAAAAAGATAGTGATAAATTCGATTTATCACGTGCTGGTATGGGGGGAGCAGAAAAACCAAATTTAACAGCAGAGTTTTCAAATCTTTCTCATAAGCGTGGTACAGTTTCTATGGCACGGAGTCAGAATCCAAATTCTGCTAACTCTCAGTTTTTTATTTGTTTTGCAGATGCTCCGTGGCTTGATCGTCAATATTCCATATGGGGGCAGGTTGTTGAAGGTATGGAAAATGTTGATAAAATTAAACGTGGTGAACCTGTTGTAGAGCCCGATGCAATTACCAAAGCTGTTATTGCTGCGGATGTAGAGTAGTATAAATTATACTAATTTCAATTGTAAGTTTCTAAGAAAAAAATATTCTTTTCTGATCAATAAAGGCACACGAAACTCTTTTGTAGTATCACGCTTTACCTTTTATAATTTCGAGCTAAGCATTGTCCATATATTTCCTTCAATCGGATCTTCCTGAAGAATATAACGCAAAGGATTTGTAAAACACCTGTCAAAATAAGAAAACGTAAAGTCTGTTGTATTATGGTTGTTGTTTGGCAAAGTGTTTTATAAAAAATTCGGCATTTCTCTTCAATCTATTGCCGCTCTTAATGGTTTTATGATGTTACTTTCTTAAGAGAGCGTGTGCTTTTGTTTTCTGCTCGTAAATCAACATCCAATTCTAATGCAGAAGCATGTTTGAAACACATATTAAGACAGATAAGAGCTTTACTCGCTCATCCAGTTTTCTTAGCAAGGTGGAAAACCAGCATTTATATATATTGGCGTAATCTTTAAAATAAGAAGACAGTTTAATCTTAGAAGAATATAAAGGTGCAGAAGTGAAACAAATGGCTAGTCTTGCTATCTCTTTTTTAATTCAACTTTACTTTTTTTAAGTATCTAACGCAATATCTTTTAAATAATGAAGATTATGCATGGACTTACGCTTTTATTTTTCTCGTTTTTTAATAGAGAAATGCTCCAAACGGAATACACTTGTGTTGCGTATTTACGTGTTTTTTTAGAAGCATTTCTTAGTACATATCAACATTCACTTCCACGATGACATTCATGGCGTGTATAGTTTTAAAGCTATAAATAGTATAAAATCTATTATGCACCACCACCTTTAAAGCTTGTGAAGGAACAAACGGGTACCATCATACGCTTTTTCAGCCTCTAATGTTACGATAGAGCTTTTGGTATTTGAGAATCTTTACAAAAAGCATTTTTGGTTTTTTAAAGTATTTTTATTTACACGTTAATTTCTTTTGTGAATTATCTCCAATGTCAAGAGCTATCTTAATATTGTGAGTGGATAAATGATTATGCTCATTTGTGCTGTTATTAAGCGTGAGGATTGCCGTGCCCAATAGATGAAAAATTTTTATCTGTAAAAGTTAAAGAATATTGTAAGTTGTACAATGCGTTCAAAATTTTCTTCTGTGCGCACAAAGTTATTGCTTATGGAAGTATGTGAGGATGAAATTATTGTGATAATAATTTTGCAGTTCTGTTAAGGCTTTAGTGCGTTAAGCGTAGGTATTTTGAGGTGTGATATTATAAGGATTTTACTCTTTTTCTGGAGCTAGATTATCACTTTTATTATGGTGATTTCTTAACAAGAAATGTTCTTTTATCTCGTTTAATTTTTTATGCTGGGTACAATATTGAGCGAATCAAGAATTAATTCATAAAATTTATAACAATGTTCGTAAGGGAGATACCTTTTCTCTTTCTATAGAGATATGCATTGATGGAATCAAAAAGACGAGAGTTATGATAAAGACATTTCATTATAGAAAAATTGCTCAAGATGGGTATGCACGTCGAGGAGAAATTATAACGGGGCGAGGATGTGTTCGTACACCCGCATTTATGCCTGTTGGGACGGCAGGAACCGTTAAGGCTATGTATATGGATCAAATACGTGATCTTGGTGCAGATATCATTTTGGGGAATACTTATCATTTAATGTTACGTCCAGGAGCTGAACGTGTTGCGCGTTTGGGAGGATTACATGAATTTTCACGCTGGAGCGGGCCTATTTTAACCGATTCTGGTGGCTTCCAGGTTATGTCATTGGCGGGAATCCGTAAAATTACTGAACAAGGTGTGATTTTTCGCTCTTACATTAATGGAGCTTACTATGAAATGAGTCCAGAGCGTTCTATCGAAATTCAAGGACTTCTTGGTGCGGATATCCAGATGCAGTTGGATCAATGTATTGCATTACCAGCCACTGAAAAAGAAATGGAAGAAGCTATGGAACTTTCATTGCGATGGGCGCTGCGTTGTAAAACAGCTTTTGGAGATCAGCCAGATAAAGCATTGTTTGGGATTGTTCAAGGTGGTGATAATATGAAACTGCGTGAACGTTCTGCTCAAGCATTAAAAGAAATGGATTTAAAAGGTTACGCTATTGGAGGGCTTGCTGTTGGTGAGCCGCAGAGTGTTATGACAGCAGTATTGGATACTACTTGTCCGATTTTACCAGAGAATAAACCACGCTACCTTATGGGAGTAGGGACACCTGATGATATTTTACAAAGTGTTGCTCGTGGTGTTGATATGTTTGATTGTGTTATGCCAACGCGTGCAGGACGTCATGGTTTAGCTTTTACCCGCTTTGGTAGAATTAATTTGCGTAATGCGCGTTATGCAGAAGATCCCCATCCTCTTGATCCACAGTCACTTTGTCCAGCAGCAAATGATTATAGTTGTGCTTATTTGCATCATTTGATTAAATCTGGTGAATCTCTTGGGGGGATGTTGTTGACTTGGAATAATCTTTTTTATTATCAGCAACTGATGCAGGGAATTCGTGATGCTATTGAAGAAGGCTGTTATGCTGATTTTTGCGCTGAAACGCGTGCTCTATGGGCACAAGGACGCTAAAATATTAATCGTACTATAGTACTTCATTTTTTTATTGAATTTATTCTCGCATTTACAAATTTAGCTAAAAATATGAAATTAGAAATATCTTCCAAAATTATAAAACTCCACTATCTTAAGATATAACAGTGCGGTTTTATAAAGACACATATTCTTGTTCTAATTACTAGATAAAAACAGAAACTGTTACTCCGGTACGCGCTACCTGATCCGGAGAAAAACAGTTTTTCTGTTTCTGATTACTGTTTACAGCAACAATGTTAATGAGGCGTTAGCGAACTCTTAAAGAAGTATGAAAATTGTATTTTTATGAGATATTTTGTGTTTTTTATTACTAAAGGTAAAGAATGGATTATATACAATCGAACAGATAAATTTTTAGAAAATTAAAATAAAACTAAAATAAGCTTATAATATTTAAAATGTTATAATTTTATGTTGTTATTATTTTTATATCTTAATATAAATATTATTTACAATATATTTATGTAATATTATTAATATTATAAAACTAAAAAACTATAGATTTAATGTCATGGAAAATAAATATTAATTATTATATTTATAAAATATAAATAAATATATTAAAACAAAACTTATTATATTTACTTTCTAATTTTTATATATAATTTATCTGAAAATAATCATAATATATTTACGTGAATATTTTAATTTACAGATAGTGAGTTAGATATCTGATGCAATTCCTCTGTGAGGGAGGGGTAAAGATGTCTAAAAGAGAATTTTTAAAAGACTCTATAATAATTGATAAGAATGGCCTAAAGTTGAAATTATAGCTTATCGATTTGGGGGATCTGCATTTAGGTAGCAAAAATAAAGCAACAATAATTGGGGGAGAAGTTTTATCTTTGTATCAAGATAATGATGAGATATTGTTCACTTGTTTGAAATGCATTATTCAGCAAATTTTAGAATTATTTATAGGGTATAGTATATCGTTGTAAAATAAAGTTTTCACTGTAAAATTTGAACGGCTGAAAAGAGGAGACAAAGTTTATTATCTGGTAGATCTGATAGAAATAGGTGAATGTGAATACGTCTATGATCTTGAGGTTTTCAAAGATTTTCCATTAAAGAATCTTACTTAAAACTCCATAAAATGCTTTATATATCAAAATATTTCTAAAACTTTATTGGGGACTATTGGGCATGCGTATAACAATGTTTTGAATTTTTGTTTGTGTGTATTACAGATATTTACAGTTAAAACTCCTATCCAGAAGTGATGATATGAGGGATTCTTATCAACAAAAGGTTCTTGTATTGGGAATTAATTCGAGAATACGACGTTTAATAATTTTAGCTCTTGCCGTGGGCAGTTTTGCTATTGGTACTGCAGAGTTTGTTGCAATGGGGCTACTGCCAGAGATGGCACGAAGTTCCTATGTTGATATTCCTACCGCTGGTCAATATATTTCTGCTTATGCATTAGGAGTTGTGATTGGAGCACCTCTTTTAGCTGTGGCAACAGCTCAGGTATCACGCAAAATTGTTTTGATAGGCTTGATGTTTTTTTATGCCTTAGCAAATATTGCTAGTGCCTTTTTTTCTGATTTTAGCATATTAGTAGTATTACGTTTTCTCAGTGGACTTCCTCATGGAATCTATTTTGGACTTGCGGCTATGGTTGCCTCTTCAATGGTAGAAATGAAAGAACGTTCTAAAGCTGTTGGCTATGTTATGCTTGGCTTAACAATTGCAACCGTTCTGGGAGCACCAAGTGCTACTTGGATGGGACAACTTATTGGTTGGCAGTTTGCTTTTATTCTTGTGGGGATGATTGCTTTATTATGTTGTTTGCTTATTTGGAATTTTTTGCCTTGTGATTCAAATGTTCAAAAAACGAGCCCTTTACGCGAAATGAATGCATTAAAGCAAAAGCAGGTGTGGCTTCTTTTGCTGATGGTTTCGGTGGGAGCGTCAGGATTATTTTCTGTTTTCACTTATATTAAGTCAACATTAATGCATATTTCTGGGGTTTCACTTGAGTGGGTACCATTTATTATGCCGTTAGTTGGATTGGGGATGGTGGTAGGAAATCTCTTGGGTCCTAAATTGGCTGTTAAAATTGGCATTTCACCGATGATATTTTTCTCTATGCTTTGGAGTGTATTGGTTTTTTTTCTTTTTTTCTTTTTATCCTATGCTCCGTTAACGGCAGCAATAGGATGCTTTTTTGTTGGAACTTCTTTTGCTGCTATGCCTTCTATACAAACAAAAATTATGGATGTTGCATTACAAGGACAGATTTTGGCAGGAGCATTAATGCAGTCTGCTTTTAATATTGCCAATGCTCTTGGTGCAGAATCTGGAGCATTAGTTTTAAAATTGGGCTATAGTTATGAATATACAGCTGTTTTAGGAAGTGTTCTAACTTTGTGTGGATTAATGGTTTTTTGCGTCTCATGGTATATGGAGGAGCATGCTTAATTATTTTTCATTTTTAAAATGAAGAAGGTATTGTTATATTTATTTAATTATTGGAATGTCCTGTTGGATTTTTAAACATGCAGTAAGAAATGCGCAGCGCTAATGGAATAGCAAGACAAAATAAAAGACCAATGAGCACTATAAGAAGAGTTTTTGCTGCTAAGATCATTCCTATTGTTCCTCCAGGATTAAATAGTCCGGCAAGATTGGTGATAACTCCGGCTAGAGTTGCACTTAAGGCCGCTGAAAATAGTTGTACAGAGGTAAGGGATTCACTGGCACGTAGAGCATCTTCATCATTTGCACATTGTAAGATCCGTGTGAGCAAATGGGGCCATGCTATGCCCGCACTGATTCCAATAGAAAATAGTGCTAAGCAGATAATAAAAATATATTCAAATGTGGAAACTTCTGTTGGTATGAGCCATAAAAGAATAGCTATGCCCAACAGTTTTAATAGGGGGGAGTATACAATGATATTGCGAATTTTTTTTGCCGATACACCAACACTTGAAAGGGATCCACATGTCCACCCTAGGCTCATAAGTGCTGCTATATAACCAGCAATAAGTGGAGCTTGTCCATGAAGCTCTTGAAGAAAAAGTGGAAGATAAAGCTCTATACTATATACGACTGTCGTCATAACGAGTATTAATGCGTAAACAGAAAAAATTTCAGAAGAGAAAGAAAAGGATTTGTGCGGCAACATAGGGTGAAGGGTAGAAGATTCGATTTTTGCTAGAACAAAGAGAAGACTAAGTCCGATGACTAATCCGAAAATTTTTGCCATTGTCGTGTCCATAGCTCCTCCAACAGAAATAATAAAAATCAATAAGGTGAGTGTGAAAAGCTGGAGAAGAGGGAAAGGGGATGTTGGAACATAATTTTCATTCTTTTTGGGTAAAAATTTAAAGGCTATGAGTGAGAAGAATATAGCTAATGCGCCAATGATCCAAAAAGATGCTCTCCATAGGCCATAATATACAGAAATTCCTCCGATTGCTGGTCCTAACAAGGTTGATATTCCCCACATTCCAGAGATAACACTTAATGCCTGAGACCATAAAGATGGGCTGAAAATAATACGTACCATGGAATAGGATAGAGATAACAAAGAACCACTTCCCAATCCTTGAATAAAGCGTCCTATTAAAAATAATGGCATAGATGAAGAAATGCTGCACAAGAAAGTGCCTAAGGTAAAGATAAGTCCAGAGATAACATAAGCGTTGCGAGGACCTAGTTTCCCTAATATTTTTGTTGCAAGAGAAGTACCAAGGAGTGAAGCTGTAATAAAGACAGTCGCCACCCAAGAATAATATTCATTACCAAGATGATTCATAAGGGAAGGTAAAATAGTAATAACAATATAAACATTGGTAGCGTGTAATACAACACCACCTGTAAATGTTAAAAAGCAAAGACCATTTTTACCCAATAAAAGCGCAGACCAGCTTTGTTTTTTCACCGTTTTTTGCTATTTAATAAAAATTTATCCTCTTTTTACTTATAAGGTACTTCTTTGAATTTGCCAAGAGAAATTCAAAGCTCTAAACAGAGCTTTGAATTTTTAATTTAAGTAATAACTTAATTGTCCATTGCCTTTTTGAGTTTCTCATCAATTTTATCGAGGAAACCTGTTGTAGAAAGCCATTTTTGTTTAGGTCCAATCAAAAGTGCGAGATCTTTAGTCATAAAACCTTCTTCGACGGTTTTAATACAAACTTCTTCCAATGTCGTGGAAAAGTTTTTTAATTTCTCATTGTTATCTAGTTTAGCACGGTGTGCCAGTCCACGCGTCCATGCAAAAATGGATGCAATAGAATTTGTTGATGTTTCTTCACCTTTTTGATGCTGACGATAATGGCGTGTTACGGTGCCGTGTGCTGCCTCTGCTTCAACAATTTTACCGTCAGGTGTCATGAGAACAGAAGTCATCAGACCAAGAGAACCAAAGCCTTGGGCAACAATATCAGATTGGACATCACCATCATAGTTTTTACATGCCCATACGTATCCACCTGACCACTTTAATGCAGAAGCAACCATATCATCAATAAGACGGTGTTCGTAATATAATTTACGGTTGTCAAATTCAGTTTTAAATTCCGTATCGAATATTTCTTGAAATATATCTTTAAAACGACCATCGTAAGCTTTTAGAATGGTATTTTTTGTTGAAAGATAAACTGGAACATTCCGTTGTAGTCCATAATTAAAGGATGCGCGGGCAAAAGCACGAATTGACTCATCAAGGTTATACATAGCCATGGCAACCCCTGCGCTTGGAGCATCAAAAACATCATGTTCAATAACTTGATTGTCATCACCTACAAATTTAATACTTAATTTCCCTTTTCCTGGAAATTTAAAATCTGTTGCCTTGTATTGATCGCCAAAAGCGTGACGTCCGATAATAATTGGCTTTGTCCAGTTAGGAATAAGGCGAGGGACATTTTTACAGATAATGGGTTCGCGAAAAATGACTCCTCCTAAAATATTGCGGATTGTACCATTAGGTGATTTCCACATTTTTTTTAGGTTAAATTCTTTAACGCGTGCCTCATCAGGTGTGATGGTTGCGCATTTTATACCAACCCCATATTTTTTGATAGCATTGGCAGAATCAATTGTTACTTGATCATTGGTTGCATCACGATTTTCGACGGAAAGATCATAATATTTTAGATCAATGTCGAGGTAGGGATGGATTAATTTATCTTTAATATATTTCCAGATGATGCGGGTCATCTCATCCCCATCAAGTTCAACAACGGGGTTTTCTACTTTGATCTTTACCATTAGAAATCCTTTTTTTTTAAGCGATACGACTTTATAGCACTTTCAAGTTTATAATGAAAAGTAAAAACAAGGGAAAAAAGCATTCAAATATGAGCTTTTAGAATATATTCTCAATAGAGTGTAAAATTTTGTTGGAGGGTTTAATCTTTGAAAAGAAGTGATGTGTTTGCAAATCTATAATTATTCTATGATTGATGAAGAATCTGTTTAATGGATAAGGTAGTTAGATCAGAGGGGGTGGGGATTATGCATTTTTATTATCAGAGATTCCATTTAATAAGTTGATCGTATTCTGAATTATAGTTTCTTGATTTGTTGTGTTAGGTGAATAAGAAACTATTTTTATATTGCTATTCCAATTCTAAGATTATGGTCTGTTTGTTTATAAAAAGTTTAATGTGATAACAAAGGCACTGTAATTAGAAATGCTTCATATAAAATGCGTTTGGGATAAACTTCAGTTTTGAAGGTTGGAAAAAACGTATAAATGATGCGGCTGGTTTTAATTTAAAAACTAACAGCATACGCAAGAATATGATTTATAAAATTACCGTATTGCGCGTTAGAATCCTCTAATTCTTAATATTTTATCGATTCTTATTGTTATTAACTGTGCGCAGTAAAGTACCATCCTCGAAATGCAACAAAGGAATTAATCACCTAATGATTCTTGTATCCTTTTTACGAAGAGATACCTTTTAAAATCTTATTCTCTCGTTTTTATTTATGCATCCCTCATTAAAAAAACAAATAAAATGAATATATTACACATAAAGAAAGAATGATGGTACGCCCAAGGGGAATCGAACCCCTGTTTCCGCCGTGAAAGGGCGATGTCCTAACCGCTAGACGATGGGCGCAAACCAATGATGAGGCTTATAGAGAGGATCTTTTTACTTCGCAAGCCCTCTGTGTCATTTTTTTTGAAAAAAGTGTGTTTTATTGAATAATTTTTGAGCGATTCCTGTTTGAATTCTTTTTTCCAGTTTGAGGAGTAGGCAAAAATGATCAAAACAGCATTTTAAATGTATTTATTTTTTGCATATGTTATCGTTTGTTATCTTTGCTCGCTACATGAGAATATTATTTAACTTGCTTGAAAGAGCCTTTGTACAAAAGATTGCTCATTTGAGCTTATCATACAGCAAAAACTGTATAATTTATGAAGTAGAAAGATAATATTTATTACAAAATTAAAACATAATACCAATCATAAAAAAGTTTTTTATGAATAATCCATAGATTACTTGCATATTTAACAAAATATAAATAGATATTTGTATGTTAAAAATGAAAATATTAAAGAAATTTTTATAGAATATATTAAAAAATATTTTTTTATATTTACTTTTATATTTATGTAAGAAATTTAAGGTTAAAAAACTCATTTGTTCTTTTACATATTGAGAAGGTTCTTGATTTGAAAATGAATTAGCGTGGATAAAGGGTAGATAGAGCTTTTTCTCATTTCAATTCGCTAGTTTTTTAAAGAGGTGGCAATAAGTTGAGATAAAATATTCGAATTTTACAAATTTATTCTCCATATTTACAATATTTTAGAATTATGGTGTGTGCATATTAAGTCTTGTATTTTACTTTAATGTAAGGTTCTATTTTGATATATGATTACGTGAGGATTTTTGCATTAAAGATTTATAGTTTAAGCTATGGAATGGTAGGAAGGAATGTGTTATTATTGACTGATCTACTTTATTTTATTCATTCTCTTAATTTATCATATGAAAGAATGTTTTTTGTTCCATATTTGTCGTTTTAGAAGAGATATTTTTATTCTTTCTTACTAAGTCTTCAATATTCTTTAAATTGTTATTGATTATTTTTTAGAACTTTTCTTTATGGCAACTTGCATTTATTAGTTTTACAGATTTTCATTCTGAATTAAATATTTTATAAAGATTCTGAAATCTTTGAAGACAATAAATATTATATTTTTAGGAATGTTGATTGAATAAGCGGGGATAATTCTATTGGAGAAAATAAATTGAATAGAGCGGGATATTTCTTTTGTTCTTATGGATATAGATATTCTTTGTGTTGATTGGCTCATCATTTAAACGATTTTTCAATGAAGATAGGGATCAGTGGTTAATAATGGCAGAAGCTTTAAAAGTTGGTATTGCGGGACTTGGTACAGTTGGTACTTCAGTTGTTCGAGCTCTATGTGAAAAAGCGAATAGTTTAGCTTGTCAATGTGGGCGATTCATCAAAGTTGTTGCTGTTAGTGCACGCGATAAAGGCCGCAATCGTGGAATTGATCTCAGTGGCATAAAATGGTTTGATTCACCTGTGGAGTTGGCTGCTTCTGATGAGATTGATGTTTTTGTAGAGTTAATTGGTGGTGAATTGGATGTGGTGTATACCGCTGTTAAGAGAGCGCTTGAGGCGGGACATCATGTTGTAACAGCCAATAAAGCTCTTCTTGCTCAACATGGCGTAGAGCTGGCTATAATTGCAGAAAAAAAAGGTGTTTTTCTTCATTTTGAAGCAGCTGTTGCAGGGGGAATTCCTGTCATCAAAGCGATGAGAGAATCACTTGTCAGTAATCGCATATCGCGAATTTATGGTATTCTCAATGGAACATGTAATTATATATTAACACGCATGTTTACGGAAGGTCTTTCATTTAAAGATTGTTTAGCAGATGCACAGAGACTTGGGTATGCTGAAGCAGATCCAACTTTTGATATTGAGGGAAATGATACTGCTCATAAATTAGCTTTGTTGACAAGCTTGGCATTTGGAACAGCTGTTTCGTTAGATGATGTTTATGTTGAAGGAATTCATAATATTTCGCAAATTGATATTCGAGCAGCTGATGAATTGGGGTATCGGATTAAGCTTTTAGGGGTTGCATTAAAAACGGATTCTGGAATAGAGCAACGCGTTCATCCAACAATGGTACCTGCATCCTCAATGATTGCACAGATAAATGGTGTAACCAATGCTCTTTCTATTCAAAGTGATTTATTAGGTGAATTACTGTTTTCGGGTCCTGGCGCTGGAGGAAAGGCAACAGCATCAGCCGTTATTGGTGATTTGGCTGATATAGCAAAAGCACGTTCTGGTTTTCAGTATGCACCTGTTTTAAGGCGCCCAGCATTAGAACTTGCTCCTCACAAAAAAGCACGTATTTCGCATCATGCAGGTGGTTATTTTATTCGTTTAAATGTTCATGATCGTACTGGTGTTTTTGCCGCGGTCGCAAGGCATATGGCTGATAATCATATCTCATTGGAGTCGATTGTTCAAAGATCTTTTGTAGAAGATCAAATTGAAAAAACAATTATTTTAATTACGCATGAAACAACAGAGGTGAATGTACGACAAGCACTTGCAGAAATTGAAAAAGATGGACATCTTATTGCAAAATCTCAATTTATTCGTATTGAACGGATGGCAGAGAATTGATAACTTTTTTAATAATAACAAAAAGGCAAGCTTGAGTGCTTTTATCTCTTGTGAAAAGTTTTTATCTTTGCCAAAGCTTTATTCTTAGTGCTTAATAAGTACTCATTTTTTTCTGGTATTCATTCGGTAGGATTTCTCATATGCCCACAACTCAGAAGATTTTAAATGGACTTGATCGTATTTTGACGCTTGAATTGGTACGTGTCACTGAGCGTGCTGCTGTTGCTGCTGCACGCTGGCGCGGACGTGGCGATGAAAAGGCAGCGGATCAAGCTGCTGTAGATGCAATGCGGCAGGAACTTAATCGATTACCTATTGATGGTACAGTGGTGATTGGTGAAGGTGAGCGGGATGAAGCGCCTATGCTTTATATTGGAGAAAAGGTAGGTCTTCAAAGTGGATTGGCGATCGATATTGCACTTGATCCACTAGAGGGAACAACACTTTGTGCTAAAAATATTGCCAATTCTTTGGCAGTAGTTGCAATTGCTGAAAAGGGTAATCTCCTTTATGCCCCTGATGTTTATATGAATAAAATTGCTATTGGTCCTGGTTATCCAAAGGGAGTAGTCGATATAGACGCTTGTCCTACCGATAATATCCATGCTCTTGCAAAGGCTAAAGGAGTGGCTGTTAATCAGATTGTTGTTTGTATTATGGATAGACCTCGTCATGAAAAATTGGTTAATGAAGTACGAACGACAGGGGCGTCGATTCGCTTGATTGGTGATGGAGATGTGGCTGCTGTTATTGATACAACTGATCCAGAAGAAACAGGTATTGATATCTATATGGGGATTGGTGGAGCCCCTGAAGGTGTTTTAGCTTCTGCTGCTTTGCGTTGCATTGGGGGACAGATGCAAGGCCGTTTGCTGCTTGATACAGAAGAAAAAATTGCCCGTGCTGCTAAAATGGGGATTAGTGATCCCAATAAGGTTTATACAATGGAAGAAATGGCAAAAGGTGATGTTTTGTTTTCAGCAACAGGGGTGACAGATGGCAATATGCTTTCTGGTGTTAAATTTACACCTCGCTACATTCAAACGGAAACTCTCGTGATGCGTTCCCATACGGGTACAGTTCGTAATATTAAAGCACAGCATAGAGATCATTCAAAATTTGATTAATGTTTTCTTTTTTTGTCACTAAAAATAAAGGAAGTTTTTTAGGAAATACGCTTCCATGAATCTGCTTTCATGGAAGCGTTTATAGATATGAGAATACCCTTATTATTATGAGAGCTGCACAGAATGCACCCAGCCATTTTTATCTTCTATGTTCCCTTTTTGAAGGCCAACCAATTGTGTACGAAGCTGCTTTGTAATTTCTCCAACTGTTTCATTTCCGATAATAAATTCTCCCCCCTTATGTCTAAAGCGGCCAATTGATGTGACAACGGCAGCTGTACCACAAGCAAAGACTTCTTTAAGTTGTCCACTCTTTGCATCTTCTTGAAGAGATTTAAAAGAATAAGGACGCTCTTCTATTTTTAATCCCATTTGTTTTGCTAATTCTAAGAGTGAATGACGTGTTATTCCTGGAAGGATCGTTCCATTAAGTGGAGGGGTTATGAGTGTATTATTGTCCATAATAAAGAAGACATTCATACCACCAAGTTCTTCAATCCATTTATGTTCAACCATATCAAGGAAGAGCACTTGGCTACAATTGTTTTCAGTTGCATTTTTTTGTGCAAGTAAGCTTGCTGCATAGTTTCCACCACATTTGGCAGCCCCTGTCCCTCCTGGACCGGCTCGACTATAATCTGTTTCAATCCAGACGCTGACAGATTTTTCTTCTCCTTTGAAATAGGATTCAACTGGAGAGGCTATGATACAAAAAAGATATTCTTGAGAAGGGCGAACTCCCAAAAAGTTCTCATTGCCAAACATAAATGGACGTATATAGAGGCTAGCATTGGGATGATCGGAGACCCATTTTTGATCAATTTTGACTAATTGATGAACGGCATCTAGAAAAATATCTTTTGGTAATGCTGGCATAGCTAAACGCCTCGCTGATTCTATAAACCGTTGTGCATTGGCATCAGGACGGAAGAGCAAAATGCGTCCATCTTTTGCACGATATGCTTTTAAACCCTCAAAAATTTCTTGTCCGTAATGCAAAACGGTACTTGCAGGGCTAATTTCTAAAGCTTTGTATTGAGAAATAATGGCATTATGCCAGCCTTTGTCTTTAGTCCATTGAATGGTACACATGTGGTCTGTAAAAAATTGACCAAAACCGGGATTTTTTAGAATTTTTTCCCGTTTTTCTTCTGACAGAGGTGATGGATGTTTTTCGGTTTTAAAGGGAAGTGACGATATGGGAGATTTCATAAGAAAAACCTTTTGAGTATGTTTTATTTTTTATTAATAAAAATAATGAGATCTTTTGATCACAACTCTATTATTAGCAAAACCTTTGTGTCAATGTTTTATTATAGATTTCAGAGGCAGTGGTCGATATTTTTGATTCTATTCTGGGCTCTTTTCTCAACTTTATGAAGTAATCTGGAACCTTTATCTATATTTATCGTTTTCTCAAAATAAGTATCTGAATAATTTCATATTTTCTAGAAATTTAAAGGTAAGGGAATCGAGAAAAGGAATCCACTATGATTGATAAAAATTATCACACATTTGAAGAACGTATGGCAGAAGAAAGAAAAGATCGTGAACAGCGTGTTTCAATCGCTAAGGGTATTTTTGCTATTCTTCTTGCGATGGTTATTATCTGGTTTATTTTTGGTTTTTTAGGATCTTTTTTTGCGAAATCTCCTGAACATATTTCGCATTATAATACTCCAGAAACAAGTCAGACTGTAACGACGCCCCAAAAAGATTTAAATTCGCTCCCTTCTGTACCTTATACCTATAAGGGTACGCAGTGATTTTTTCATAAATATAATCTTTTAGATAGGGCGAAAATCGACGTAGATTAAAGAATAAAGTTAGTGCAAACAGATAAGCGAAAAAGATTGGACGATTTTAATTTCTGAAGTTTTTGATAAGTAATTAAATGGTATGGAAATAAATAATGCAACGGTTGTTAAAACCGCTGCATTATTGGTTTAGCGTGTGATGAAGCAGCTTCCACCAGAACTTTTAATGGATTCACAAAGGATTATGGCTTCATTACGGTCTTGCGCTTGAATCCGAACACGGTAATAAGTACCTTTTCCTGGTATAAAAGCGGATTGAATATTTAAAGAACGGGCCCCGATAAGGAATCCAAATTTAGATTTCATATTTTTTAACGAATTTCTAGCGAGCTCATGCGTTGGTTGAGATGCAAGTTGTACGTAATAACTTTCTGAATTTTGTGCTGCGACTCTGTTTGGTGATGTGGGGCGAGACGCGGCAGGCGTTTCAACTTGTGTATTTCTTTCTGCATGAGAAGGAATAGGAATAAATTTTTCTTCAATATTTGAGCTAGAATTATTTTCTGCGATTATTTTATCAATATTATTTTTGAGATCATGATCTCTTTCTTGATCGTTTATATCAGAATCATGCGACGAAACAAGGGACGAATCTTGAAGTTCATTAGAATCTTGATCAGTGCTTTCTTCAGATTGATCAGTAGCTTTGCTCTCTGTTTGATGCACGGGCGCTAGTGTAACTGTACCATCTTGATTTACAATAACAGTTTGTACTTCTCGTGTGGAAACAGTATGATTGATAGCTTCTGTGACTGCATTTTCAACATCAGATTCATTTGCAGAGGATGATGAAAAGTTTGAAGATTCTTCTGGATTTAACTTTTCTAAATTTTTAGGTTTTTCAGAGTTATCAATAAGAAATTGTTGTGTATTTTCTTGTTTCTCATTTTGTTCAGTTGTTTGTTTATAGATATCTAAATTATGTGCAACATCATTTTTCGTGTCAGTTGTTTCTGGTTTGAATTTAAAAGGCGTATTATCAGCGTGGATAATGACCGTTTCTTCATTTTTTTGTGATGGCATAAAAAAGTGAGAATAACCAGCAAACCCAATTCCTATTAAAATAAGTATAAAAAAACCTTTAATGAAAGTTTTACCAAAAATAAAACTTTTTAAGGGAGGAGGAGCTGATGGAGGTGTGGAAACCTCATCTGAGCTTGTATATGGTGAATTCTCGGTAAAAGAGGGAGAATTGTACTCCATATTGGCAGCAGAAAAATAGTTGGCATTTTGTTCTTTAGAGTTTATATGAACACCTTCTTTTGAATTTTGCATAGTTTGTTGAAAAATTTCATTAAAAAACTCATTTTTCTGTTGTCTTTGAGAAAAATTGTCTGTTGGGACATTTCCTACATTGAGCACGTCAGCAAATTCTTCTTCTAAACTACTACCAGTCGGTACATCATATTCTGGGGCTTCATACGGGACTTCTGGAACCATAATAGGGCCAGTTTTTTCTACGATTTCCTCTGAAAATTTATAAGTATCAACAGTGGGAGGAGGAGTATCTCTGCCCGTATAGTTATGGGCAAAAAAGCTATCCGTTTGTTTTGTATTGAGGGAGGCTGATGAGGAAAGAAACTCATCTAAATTATTTTTGTTATATGAAATTTCTCTGTTTAGGTTAGAGATATTTTCAGTGTTATTGATGTGTTGGGTTTGAGCTTCATTATATATCGGAACTTTTTCGCTATAAGTTTCTTGTTGTGAGGGGTTTTCTTCAAAAAAATGGGGATAATTGGTTGTATGATCTTCTTGTGAAGCCCCCTTTAAATAAGATTGTCTATCAACTGGTGGAGAATCTAAAGGTGAGGAGAAGGTACTTGTTGTTTGATTTCTTGCAGTGTTTTGTTTTTCTGACTCAATATTAGAAGATGAGAAAAACTCATTTTCCTCTGTAGAAAAGGAGACATCAGGATAATCTTTTTTAATCAAATTTTCTTGATCAGCTGAAATTTTATAGGGATGGTTTATAGGAGTGTCATAGAAGTTTTGATTGTCATCATAAGTTTTTTGTATATTCGTAGTCTCAGGTTGTTGTGAATTTATTTGTGAAAAACGATTGGTTCGTTCAACATCTTCAGGCATCTCTCTCTTATTTTCGCGCCTTTCAGATTTATCAAAAAAGAAATTTTCTGATTCTGATTGTGACATAAGATTACTTTTTTCAAGAAAAGGATTAGCACTGGTTGCTGTTGTTTTCTGTTGAGGTGATTGATTCTTTGGGATTGGTAATGGAGAAAGTGCATCTAAAATTTGTTCTTCATCATGGCTGCTAGGTGAAGAATATTTCTCTTTAGATAAATTATTTCGTTTTGAATGGTTGAAAGAAGCAGCTTGTGCAATATCTGAGGCTGTTGCGTTGCTGATTGCATGCAAGTCCCATTGTTTTTTTTGATCATTGAACGGTAAGTCATGTGCTAAATTATTTTCAAGTTCCTCTTCTAGAAAGGACAAATCAAAATCATTATCATGGGGCGATGTTTCAGGGTGAGATGTTGATCGATCTGTTTTTAAAGAAGATTGCTCATTTTTGTTTCCGCTTTGTTTGTGCGGATTAAAAATGCGCGTAAGCCTTTCTAAGGGATCATGGTGTTCATGATCGTGTTTTGTTTCGTGTAGATTTTTGCGATCGTTATCGCTCATAGCTTTTCTCACATGATGGTTTGCACTTACGTGCAATAAATGGTTGATTTTGATTTGTTATATTAAAATTATAAATTTTCCCCCTCTCATGCAAGGATACATGAAAAAGTTTACCAATAGAGTACCTATTGTATGTATTTATAGAACTTTTTCAACGCATTTCTATGGGGGCTTCGACTCCTATGATGGTAAGCCCTGATGATAAAGTATTGATAACAGCTTGTATCAATCCCAATCTTGCAAAGGATAATTCTTTATCATCAGGTTGAATAAAGCGTAAATTGAGATTTTCACTCCCTTTATTCCAATGGGTGTGAAAGCTGGAAGCAAGGTCATAAAGATAAAACGCTAATCGATGCGGTTCCTTATGAACTACGGCCTGTTCAATGATACGTGGATATTCAGAAAGTTTGCGTATTAACAATATTTCATGGTCATCTGTTAATCGATGAAGATGGGCAATCAATGTATCATTTGAAAAGCTTTTAATATGAAGCGCTTCTTGTGCTTGACGAAAGACTGAGTGACAACGTGCACTTGCATATTGTACGTAAAAGATGGGGTTATCTTTTGATTGTTCTGTTACTTTTGCAAAGTCAAAATCAAGAGGCGCTTCACACTTACGGTATAGCATCATAAAACGTACAGGATCACGACCAACTTCCTCGACAACATCGCGTAGCGTGACAAAAGATCCTGCTCTTTTTGACATGCGTACAGGATGACCGTTGCGAAAAAGTTTTACCAATTGACACAAGAAGACGCTTAATTTAGCTTTATCCCCAGAAATTGCTTTTGCCATTGCCTCTAGCCGCTTTACATAGCCAGCATGGTCTGCGCCTAGAATATAAATCATTTCATCAAAATGACGATTAAATTTATCCCTAAAATAAGCAACATCAGCAGCAAAATAAGTGTAAGAACCGTCAGATTTGACTAAAACACGGTCTTGGTCATCACCGACATTTGTTGAACGGAATAAAGTTTGTTCGTTTGGTTCCCAGTCTTCTATATTTTGTCCCTTGGGAGGGGGGAGTTTTCCTTTGTAGATATAACCATTTAAAGTGAGGTCGTTGATGGTGTTACGAATGGCGCGTGCATTATCTGCATAAAGCATTCGCTCAGAGAAAAAGATATCATGATAAATATTAAGAGCAGCCAAATCTTCGCGAATCATGGACATCATTGCATGAATTGCACGTTCTTTCACAAGAGATAAGGCTTCATCTTTATCCATCGTGAGGAGTTGGTCACCAAACTCTTGAGCAAGCGATTGACCCAATGGTATCAAGTATTCTCCAGGATAGAGTCCTTCTGGAATTTCATTAATTTTTTGCCCAAGAGCCTCACGATAGCGCAATAGTACAGAGTGGGCGAGGACTTCGATTTGTTGACCAGCATCATTGATATAATATTCTTTTGTAATGTTATAGCCCGTAAACTGCAGCAAATTGGAGAGAACATCCCCAACAACCGCTCCACGGCAGTGTCCTACATGCATTGGTCCTGTCGGATTTGCTGAGACATATTCAACATTGACGCGTTTTCCTTGTCCCATTGGAATACGACCATAAGAAGTGCCTAATTCAAGCATGGATTTTATAGCATTTTGCCAAAATAATTTTGTAAGCTTTATATTTATAAAACCAGGACCGGCAACATCTATATTTTCGATAGAGGAATCATTTTTAAGAAGTTCTATGATTTTATCGGCAAGTGCACGGGGATTGAGCCCAATAGATTTTGCAAGCACCATAGCAGCATTGGTTGATAAATGACCATGGGAGGAATCACGCGGAGGATCAACAGTGATTTTTGATAAATCTAGATCTTCTCCATTTTTTCCTTTTATATCAGATAATTCAATTGATCTTTTAATTTTTTTTTCGAAGTTTTTAAAGATATTCATATTTAGCTTCCATGATGATGCCAAAAGCCATTAAACGAAATTATCTGTATGGTCAAATAAACGCTGATATTCACGTAGAGCGTAGTGATCCGTCATGCCTGAAAGAAAGTCAGCAATCAAACGTGCTAATTCTTGATTTTTTAAGTGCACTGTTTTGCTCTGCCAACTTTCAGGCATTGTATTTGGATTTTCATAATAACAATTGAATAATTTTTGTACAATGCATTTTGCTGCATTGCGACGACTAAGAACTTGTTCATGGTAGTAAAGATTTTTAAATAAAAAGTTTTTTAGTTCTTTTTCATAAACGGTCATTGTCGGTGAAAAGGTGACAATGGTTTGTTTTGCTTGGTGAATATCGTTTATACTGGTTGGTTTGATGCGTGCTAAATTTTCTTGTGATTGTTTGATAACATCTTCAACCATGGTTGTTATTTGTCTTCGTACAAGTGTGTAACCGCGACGCGCTTGGTCGAGGTGGGGATGCTCATCTGTTATATCTTTTAATATTGCTGCTGTTAGTGGAACATGTTCAAATTGATCGAGTGTTAAAAATTGCGAACGTAGACCATCATCAATATCATGCGCATTGTATGCGATATCATCTGCAATAGCAGCACATTGCGCTTCTAGCCCTGCAAAACAATCGAGTGCAAGGTCTTGCTTTGCATTGTATTGTAAAATATCGATAGGAACCTCCTTATTCTTTGCGTGAGGACCTAAAAGGGGACCATTATGCTTTACAAGTCCTTCGAGGGTTTCCCATGTAAGGTTAAGTCCATCAAAATTTGCATAGCGCTGTTCTAATTTTGTGACAATGCGTAATGCTTGTGCATTATGATCAAAGCCGCCATAATGTACCATGGCTTCATTAAGAGCATCTTCTCCAGCATGGCCAAAGGGTGTGTGTCCAAAGTCGTGAACAAGGGCAATGGCTTCGGCAAGGTCTTCATCAAGACACAGGGCACGGGCTAATGTTCTTGCAATTTGAGAAACCTCTATGGAATGGGTTAGACGAGTACGGTAATGATCGCTTTCATCAGCAATAAACACTTGTGTTTTATGTTTAAGACGTCGAAATGCATTAGAATGGATAATACGATCTCTATCTCGTTGAAAAGGTGAGCGTGTAGTGCTCATTGTTTCATAGTATAACCGACCACGGCTTGTTTGTGGATGAGCACTGTATACTGCTCGAGATTGGTAATTGAAGTTGATATTTCCTATATCCATTGCAAGCTGTCCATTATCATCTTAAAATTGAGAGTGGTTTATGACAAATAAACTGCTCTGTAAGTGTGGGATACTCTTTCTTGATGGTTTAATGCAAGGATATATAAAATGAATGTGAAAATTTCAGATGTTGCTGCTAAAAAAATTGCACAGATACTTTTGCGTGAACCCGATAAAATAGCCTTACGTATTTCTGTTGAAGGTGGTGGGTGTTCTGGTTTTTCTTATAAATATGACTTGGTTTCTGAAATGTGTGAAGATGACCTCGTTCTCAAAAAAGACGGGGCAGTTGTGTTTATTGATTTACTATCACTTCCTTTCATGGAAGGAGCTGAGATTGATTTTGTTGATGATCTTATGGGACAGTCTTTTCAAATCCACAATCCCAATGCTGTTTCATCATGTGGTTGTGGTGTAAGTTTCTCAATTTAAAATGATGGCTGTGTGATATTGTTTCTTGAAAAAAAGATCATGTTGATCAACAATGCAAAAATGGGTATTCTTATAAAAATAGTGCACCGATGTGTATGGTTGTGCGTGGTACTTACTTTATTGACTTGGAGCCACTGTGCTTTTTCTGAAGCAGGAGAAGGGCAAGATCAGCAGCAGGGACAATCAAGGAGTTTTATTGTCAAGACTCAAGAGCAGGAAAACGAAAACTTAGCCTCTCAAACACAACTCATTTTGAAGGCTCGATTAACAAAGAGTCATCCGGATATTGAAAAAGGGCTTGTCTGGCGGGTTTATGCCCCTATTCTAGGGATTGATAATAAATTACCATTAGTGGCAACCTATAAGGGGGGAAGTGCACGTTTTGATCTCGAACCAGGAAATTATCTTGTTCATGTCTCATTTGGTCATATGAGTGCTGTGCGCCATATTCGTTTAGAAAATGGGCAGAGTCTTGTAAAAAACTTTAATCTTGAGGCTGGTGGTGTCATTTTAAATGCAACACTGCTCAATGGTGTAATGAATGAAAAAGAACTCCGTTTCACTATCTATGAGGATGAAAAAGAAAATGATGATACGGGAGTGATTATATCAAATGTTAAACCCCAATCAGTTGTGCGTTTAAAAGCTGGCCGCTACCATGTTGCTTCCCATTATGGTTCTATTAATGCGACCGCTCGTTCGGATATTCAGGTGGATGCTGGTAAAATAACAGAAATTACTCTTGAACATCAGGCCGCTCAGATTGTCTTAAAGCTGGTACGACAAGAAGGAGGAGAAGCGCTTGCAGATACAAGTTGGTCTCTTGCCAATGATTCTGGTGATATCGTTTATGAAACAGTTGGTGCGTATGTTTCACTTGTGTTAGCAGAGGGAGAGTATATTGCAATTGCTAAAAATAAAGATAAAATCTATCAAAAAGTTTTTTCAGTCGTTTCTGGTCATGATGAAGATATAAGTGTGGTAGCGAATGAAGAAAATATGCAACGAGTTGATGAAGATGTGGATTGATCTTTGTTCATGGGGGTAAACTATGATGAAAGACGGGGTATGAATTTTGATTGAAATTTCAACAGTTGGTGTGTTTTTTGCTGGGGCTCTCTCTTTTTTGTCACCATGCGTTTTGCCGTTAGTTCCTCCTTATTTGTGCTATATGGCAGGAATTGGTATTGATGATTTTCGTTCAGAAAAGCCTGCTGAGAAAGTCTTTATAAGGTGGGCTTTATTGTCTTCTGTTATTGCTTTTGTTCTTGGGTTTACGACTGTTTTTGTTGCTTTAGGTGCCAGTGCTAGCACAATTGGTCAATTCATCGGTTATTATCGTGATTGGTTTGCTCTTGCTGCTGGAATTGTCATTATTATTTTTGGTTTAAACTTTTTGGGGATTTTCAAAATCGCTTTTTTATTTCGTGAGGCGCGTTTTCAGACCAAAAAAACACCTGCTGGTCCTTTAGGCGCGTATATTATAGGTTTAGCTTTTGCCTTTGGCTGGACACCTTGTATTGGTCCCATTTTAGGTCCTATTATAACGCTTGCTGGAACAAAAGAAACTGTAGGTGAAGGAGCTGTTCTCTTAGCAGTTTATGCATTAGGTCTTGCTATTCCTTTTATGTTGGCAGCTTTATTTTCGAGCAGTTTTATGCGATTTTTAGGCGCTTTTCGTATTCATTTAGGAAAAGTTGAAAAAATTATTGGTGTTTTTCTTATTCTTACAGGGATTTTGTTTTTAACAGGTTCTATGCAGGATCTTTCATTTTGGCTTTTAGAACATTATCCTTCGTTGAGTTATATTGAAGATATTCGTTGGCACGATATTATGAATTTTTTTGGATTTTCTCGTTAGTCTTATGTGTTTTTATGGTTAGAAGTTGTCTTTCTATTGTTCTTGCCGCAGGTGAGGGGACGCGCATGAAATCGTCTCTGCCTAAGGTACTTCATAAAATTGCTGGATTGCCTCTTATATGCCATGTTCTAAAACAAATAGAATTGGCAGGCTCTTCACAATTAGCAGTTGTTGTGGGATGTGGTGCTAAGGAGGTTACGCACGTTGTTCAGTCATTTGTAAAAGATGTAATGATTTTTGAACAAAAAGAGCGTTTAGGAACAGCCCATGCTGTTTTGTCTGCTCGTTTAGCTTTGCAAAAGGGAGTGGATGATGTTCTTATTGTTTTTGGTGATACTCCTCTCATTCAGCAAGATTCATTGCACCAAATGCGTGCACAGCTTGCTGATGGAGCAGATGTTGTTTTTGCAGGTTTTCATACCCAAAATCCAACAGGTTATGGGCGTCTTCTCGAGAAAAATGGTCAATTGATTGCAATTGTAGAAGAAAAAGACGCTAGCGATGAAGAAAAAAAGATTTCTTTTTGTAACGGTGGAATACTCGCTATGCGCGGAAAACACGCACTTTCTCTTTTAGAGAAGGTTGGTAATAACAATGTGAAAAAAGAATATTACTTAACAGAGATTGCTTCTCTTGCAACACGCAAAGGATTAGATATGCGTGTTGTTGAAGTTCCTTTTGAAGATATTGTAGGAATTAATAACTGTTTTGAGCTTTCTCAGGCTGATTCTTTATGGCAGAAACGTAAAGCACACAATTTAATGTTATCAGGTGTTACAATTTTAAAACCAGAAACAGTCTATTTTTCTTATGATACAGAAATTGAACCAGGTGTGGTGATAGAACCAAATGTTTATTTTGGATTAGGCGTAAAAATACACTCTGGTGCTGTTGTTCACGCATTTAGTTATCTAGAAGGTGCTGTAGTTGGGACGGATGCACAAATTGGTCCCTATGCACGTTTGCGTCCTGGAACAGAGTTGGCGAAGTCCGTAAAGATTGGAAATTTTTGTGAAGTCAAACAAGCTAAGGTAGGAGAATCTTCTAAAATCAATCATTTGAGTTATATTGGTGATGCTGAAATTGGTGCACATACCAATATTGGAGCCGGTACGATTACTTGCAATTATGATGGATTTAACAAATATAAAACCATGATTGGTGATCATGCTTTTGTTGGCTCTAATACGGCACTTGTTTCCCCATTGGTAATAGGGGATGGCTCTTATGTTGCTTCAGGAAGTGTTATTACTGAAAATATTCCTATGAACAGTATGGCTTTTGGGCGTGCACGACAGGTTATAAAAGAGGGCTATGCGACACAATTTCGAGAGCGTTTGTTAAAGAAAAACTTGTCAGAAAACAAACAGAAAAAATGATCTTTTTCAGTCTATTTCTTTGTTTAGTGCTGATTTAACGATGGATGGGAGGTTTATTCTTAAAGATTGCCGTACTCCATGTTTGAATTATTTTTATTATTTATAGTTTTAAATAAAGGCTGTTGGATTGTTTTATAAGATTTAAATCTTAAGATGTGAGTTGGAGCTTTTTAATGTGTGGAATTATTGGAATTCTTGGAAAGAGGTGCGTTACGTCCTCTTTGGTTGAGGGGTTAAAGCGTCTTGAATATAGAGGATATGATTCATCTGGGGTGGCAACGGTCCATAATGGACATCTTTATCGTATGCGTGCTGAGGGGAAGCTTGTTCATTTAGAAGAAAAATTAAAAAAAACACCTCTGGAGGGAAGTTTAGGGATTGGTCATACCCGTTGGGCTACGCATGGAATTGCTGTTGAACGCAATGCGCATCCCCATGTGACTGAAAAGCTTGCGGTTGTTCATAATGGTATTATTGAAAATTTTGTAGAATTGCAAAAGGAACTCATAGAGGATGGTTATATCTTTGAAACAGAAACGGATACGGAAGTTATTGCACATTTAATAACGCGTGCATTAAAAGATGGTCTTTCTCCGCAAGAAGCCATGTGTACTAGTTGGAAAAGGTTGCAGGGGGCTTTTGCTCTTGCTCTTATTTTCGAAGGTGAAGATAACCTTATGATTGCGGCTTGTTCTGGTCCACCTCTGGCAATTGGTTATGGAAAAGATGAATTTTTTGTGGGGTCAGATGCCATTGCTTTGGCACCATTTGTTGATTATATTAGCTATATGGAAGATGGGGATTGGGCTGTTCTCACACGGGAAGGTGTCACAATTTATGATGCTAACAACCAACCGGTAAAACGTCCTGTGACGACATTACTTGAAGGGGCTTTATTGATTTCTAAGGGTAATCATCGTCATTTTATGCACAAGGAAATGTTTGAACAACCTGAAGTAATTTCTCATAATTTGGCTCATTATCTTGACCTTGGAAATTATGCGGTTCGACCGCTTGAGAATTTGATTGATTGGAAAAATATTAATCGGCTCCTTTTTGCGAGTTGTGGAACGGCGTATTATTCAACCTTAGTTGCGCGCTATTGGTTTGAGAAATTTGCTGCTTTAAGTGTTGATAATGATGTTGCTTCGGAATTTCGTTATCGTGAACCTCCTATAACGTCTGATGCGTTATCGCTGTTTGTTTCTCAATCTGGTGAAACAGCGGATACATTGGCTTCTTTGCGTTATTGTCGTGAACGGGGTATAAAAACAGCAACAATTGTGAATGTTGAACAATCAACAATGGCAAGGGAGGCTGATTTTATTCTCCCAACACTTGCGGGACCAGAAATTGGTGTTGCTTCAACAAAAGCTTTTACCTGTCAATTGGCAACGCTTGCTTCACTCGCTCTTAGTGCTGCTAAACAACGTGGTTATCTTACAGTTCAAATGGAACAACAATTGGTTCAACAGTTGGCAGAAGTTCCCCGTATTTTAAATGAGGTCTTAAAATTAGAAGGAAAAATTGAATCTATTTGTCGTGATTTGGTGAATGCAAAAAGTGTTCTTTATCTGGGACGTGGAACTTCTTATCCAATTGCTTTGGAGGGAGCCCTTAAATTGAAAGAGCTTTCTTATATTCATGCTGAAGGTTATGCGGCGGGTGAGTTGAAGCATGGGCCAATTGCGTTGGTAGATGAGACAATACCCGTTATTGTTGTTGCACCTTATGATCGGTGGTTTGAAAAAACTTTTTCTAATATGCAAGAAGTGGTAGCGCGCAATGGTCGTATTATTTTAATAACCGATAAAAAAGGAGCAGAAGTAGCTTGTCTTAAGACTTTATCAACGATCACTTTACCAGATGTTCCAGAATTTATTTCTCCTATTATTTATGCTTTACCCATTCAGTTAATCGCTTATCATACGGCTGTTTTATTAGGAACAGATGTTGATCAACCCCGTAATTTAGCAAAATCAGTCACGGTTGAATAAAAGTATATTTCTGAATCTTTTGGAGAATAATCAAGTGTAAGAAATTGATTTATAATGATAGCTTATTTTCCATTTTTCTCTGTTGATCGCGAATACCGGAGACAGGTCTTTTCTTTCTCAATCCTTTACGATAAAATAAAAAATATCTTCTTATCTATCAAAAAATGGATCAGCTATGTGAACATAATGGTAAAAAAGACGCAATATTGCTTCTACTGTTTTAATGCAAAGAATAATTCAGATTGAAAGAGAAGATAGTGCTGTTGATTTGTTATTCGTTCATGAAACATAAAAATGGTAAGAGACTGCATAGATCATTTATGGGTAATTCTAAGAGAGAAAATCATATTTGAACAGAGAGGTATTTAAGTTTTTTATTAGAGGGTCTTTGTTATCCTGCTCGTAAGAGGCGTGTAGCATCGTTGTGTCCGAAAAGATAAAGGAGCAAGCGTAAAGCTTGTCCTTGCTCAGAAGAAAGATAAGGATCGCGTTGTAAAAATAAACGAGCATCTTTTCTTGCCATTGACAAAAGATCGCTATGAACTGCAAGGTTTGCTATATGAAATTCAGGGACTCCGGATTGTTTTGTACCTAAAAGTTCTCCTTCGCCTCGTAGGCGCCAATCTTCTTCAGCGATTTCAAAACCATCTTCTGTATTGCGTATAATATTAAGGCGTGTTGCTGCTGTTTTAGTCAGTGGATCTTTATAGAGCAAAATGCAGGAAGATTTTTTATCGCCTCGTCCTACACGTCCACGTAATTGGTGCAATTGAGAAAGACCAAAATGTTCCGCGTGTTCGATGATAATGATCGAAGCATCTGGAATATCTACTCCCACTTCAATGACGGTGGTTGCAACTAAAATACGTGTATTTCCACATTTAAAAGATGCCATAGCGGCTTCTTTTTCTGCTGTAGACATTTTTCCATGGATCATACCAACGTGTGCTCCAAAGCGCTCATGGAGAAATGCAAAGCGGTTTTCAATTGAAGTGAGATCAAGAGCTGTCGATTCCTCCACTAAAGGACAAATCCAATAGAGCTTTTCTCCTTTTTCTAATGCAATTGTGATTCTCTCTATAAGTTCATCAAGACGTTTCAAAGAAAGCGTTGCTGTTGTAATGGGTTGTCGTCCCATTGGTTTTTCGGTAATTTTAGAGACATCCATATCACCAAAAGCTGTTAAGACAAGTGTGCGCGGAATGGGCGTGGCGGTCATAACCAGCATATCAGCTTTATTGCCTTTTTCTGTAAGAGCGATACGTTGATGAACACCAAAACGGTGTTGTTCATCGATAATGGTTAAAGCGAGATTATTATAAGTAACGCTGTTTTGTATGAGAGCATGGGTTCCGATGACAATAGAAACTTGACCTGACAGAATATCATTTAAGATATTTGTCCGCAATTTTCCTTTTTCTCGTCCTGTTAAAAGCGTTGTTTGTAATCCGATTTTTTCGGCAAGAGGGGCAATAGTAGCAAAATGTTGCCTGGCAAGCACTTCGGTTGGTGCCATTAAAGCTGATTGTCCTGAATTTTCAGCAATTTGTGCCATTGCCATTAATGCAACGACAGTTTTTCCTGCGCCTACATCACCTTGGAGTAGTCTTAGCATCGGTTCTGGTGAAGCAAGATCATTTGCGATATCTTCTACTGCTTTTTTTTGTCCGGTTGTGAGTTGAAAGGGGAGGATATTGAGCAATTTGTTAGTATAAATTCCTGTTGCTGGTCGAGAAGTGCCAACGAGAGATTTAGTTTTCAAACGCACGAGTCCCAGCGCCAATTGACAAGCGAGCAATTCATCATAGGCAAGGCGCTTACGTGCTGTACTTTCTAAGGATAGATCATCGGGGTTAATGGGCGCATGGATACGGCGTAAAGCAACAGAAAAAGAAGGAAAATTTTGCTGCTTTTTTACATTTTCATCTATCCATTCTGGGAGGAGAGGAACAAAATCAAGAGCGTTTTGTATGGCGCGTCTTAGTATTTTTACAGTTAGTCCTGCAGTAGAGGGATAGACAGGTTCGATGAGAGGTATCTGATTTGATTGTTCGCTTGGGGCAATATAGTCTGGATGCGCCATTGAAAGCTGTCCATTAAACCATTCAACTTTTCCTGATATAATGACTTTTTTTCCTTCGGGGAGTTGTTTTTTTAGCCAAAGAGGTTGAGCGTGAAAAAAGACTAAATTTATTTTTCCTGTTTGATCATGGGCAATAACACGATAGGGAATTCGGTTATGACCACGTGGGGGTGGTTGATGTTGATCAATAATAATTTCAAGCGTAACAGTATCTCCTTCTTTTGCACAAGCAATGTTGGGACGCATTCTGCGGTCTATAACGGAATGGGGCATTAATTGAAGAAGGTCAATAAGGGTTGCTTCGCGTTGTGTGGGATTAACATTTAAGAGTTTGGTCAGTAAGCCATAGATTTTAGGTGTAATACCAGAAAGGGTTCGAAGAGAATGAAAAAGAGGGGTAAGTAGACTTGGAGGCATGAGAAAATTTAACCTGCTCTTTTTATTTTTTCTAGACCTTTAGAAGAGCTTTTTGGGGATAAAGTCATAAAGAGGAGGTTGCTTTATTTACACATTGAACTTTAGGAAGAGAAATTAATATTTAAAGAAAAATACAATTAAATGATCAAAAATTAAAGTGCTTAGATGTGGTATATTGTTTTTCTTTTTATTTTAGGTGTTTATTTGCTGTGAATAGAGGCATTTTCTTGATAGAACTCTCTTATAAATATTAATAAAATTGGGATATTGCTCCTATGTAGCATGATGAATTTATAGCTTTAAAGTTTGATGATAAACAGAAGTTTTTTCTTTTATAAGGGGTGCTGTTTAGCATTTATTTTGTAGTGGGAAATTGTGAGAGTGGTAAAAAATAAAATGCAAATGCAAGAGAACAAAAATTCTCTTCCTCGCTTTATTCATTTGAGAGTGCATTCCGCTTATTCCTTGCTCGAAGGGGCTTTAAAAATCCCCCAAATTATTCAACAGGCGATTTCAGATCATGCACCAGCGGTTGCCATTACCGATACCAATAATCTATTTGGTGCTTTGGAATTTTCACAGTATTGTCTTTCTCATGGGGTACAACCTATTATTGGTTGTCAGCTTACTGTTGATTTTTGTGATGAAAATGATCATTCACATTTGGTTAAATGGCGTAATCCTTCTGATTTCTGCTCTATTGTTCTGTTGGCTGCTAACGAAACCGGTTATGCTCATTTGGTTCGCCTTGTTAGCCGTGCTTATCTTGATAAATGTGATACTGATCCTCCTCATATTAAAGCGAATTGGTTGTCGGCACACAGTGAAGGCATAATTGCTTTAACGGGAGGAAAGGGAGGACCTATTAATCTTTCTTTGGCGGAAGAGAAAAAAGAACATGCTGTTGAGCGCTTAATTTATTTGAAAAAATCTTTTGCTGATCGTCTTTATGTGGAGTTACAACGGCATGGCTCTTATGACCGGAGAGTAGAAGCTGATCTTATTGAATTGGCTTATGCGCATGAAATTCCTCTTGTTGCAACAAATGAAGCCTTTTTTCTGAAAAGAGAAGGGTATGAAGCGCATGATGCGCTGATGGCTGTTTCAGAAGGACAAATCGTCTCTAATCCAGATCGCAAACGTGTGACACCAGATCATTATTTGAAGTCACAAGATGAAATGGTTGCACTGTTTTCTGATCTTCCAGAAGCTTTAGAAAATAGTGTTGAAATTGCTTTGCGTTGTCATATTGCCTCGCCTCTTCGAAAACCGATATTGCCTCGTTTTATAGAACAATCCACTAATTCAGAAACTACTTTAGAAGTAGAAGATAGTGAGTTGTTAAATCAGGCTAAAGCTGGTTTGAAGATGCGGCTTGAAACAATAGGGTTGGCTGAAGGGTATACGATTGCAGATTATGAGCAGCGGCTTGATTATGAAGTTTCAGTTATTACGCGTATGCAATTTTCTGGATACTTTCTTATCGTTTCAGATTTCATAAAATGGGCAAAGGTTCATGATATTCCCGTTGGACCAGGACGGGGTTCTGGTGCTGGTTCACTTGTTGCTTATGCATTGACGATCACCGATGTTGATCCTTTGCGTTTTTCTCTTCTCTTTGAACGTTTTCTCAACCCAGATCGTGTTTCGATGCCAGATTTTGATATCGACTTTTGTCAAGAGCGGCGCGAAGAAGTTATTCAATATGTTCAAAAAAAATATGGACGTGATCAAGTTGCTCAAATTATTACCTTTGGTAAGTTACAGGCGCGTGCAGTTTTGCGTGATGTGGGGCGTGTTTTAGAAGTTCCTTATCGTCAGGTGGATTATCTTACAAAATTAATTCCTGCCACGCCAGGAAGTCAGGTAGAATTAGCTGATGCTATTAAGGATGAACCTAAATTTGAGGAAGAAAAGAAAAAAGATCCCGTTGTTGGACGCGCATTAGATATAGCGCTTCAGTTGGAGGGACTTTATCGTCATGCTTCAACTCATGCTGCTGGGATTGTTATCGGAGATCGTCCGCTTTGGGAGCTTGTCCCGATGTATCGTGATCCTCGTTCTGATATGCCTGTTACACAATTTAACATGAAATATGTGGAACAGGCGGGGCTGGTAAAATTTGATTTTCTTGGATTAAAAACGCTTACTGTTTTGAAAATGGCAGTCGATTTTGTTGCCAGAAAGGGGATTAAAATAGATTTATCAAATATTCCTCTGAATGATGAAGCAACCTACGCTATGATGGCACGTGGTGAAACGGTTGGCGTGTTTCAGGTGGAAAGTTCTGGTATGCGCAAGGCGTTGATTGGAATGAAGCCAGACCGTATTGAAGATATTATTGCGCTGGTCGCGCTTTATCGTCCTGGCCCAATGGAAAATATTCCAACCTATAATGCACGCAAACATGGGGAAGAGGAAATTGCTTCTATTCATCCTAAAATAGATCATCTGATCAAAGAAACACAAGGTGTTATTGTTTATCAAGAACAGGTGATGCAGATTGCTCAGGTGCTTGCTGGCTATTCGCTTGGAGAAGCTGATTTATTACGTCGTGCTATGGGGAAAAAAATTCATGCTGAAATGCAAAAACAGCGTACGCGTTTTGTCAATGGAGCTGTTGCAGGTGGCGTGGATAAAGATCAAGCTGATATTATCTTTGATCTTTTAGCAAAATTTGCCGATTATGGTTTTAATAAATCGCACGCTGCTGCTTATGCAATTGTTTCTTACCAAACAGCTTATATGAAAGCAAACTATCCCGTTGAGTTTTTAGCTGCTTCAATGACATATGATATGACGAATACCGATAAGCTCAATGATTTTCGGTGCGAAGCGTTAAGGCTGGGTATTGAAGTTATTGCTCCTTCTATACAAACATCTCATCGTATTTTTGAGGTTGGTGATAACTGTATTTATTATTCTCTTGCTGCCATTAAAGGTGTGGGAGAAACTGTTGTAGATCATATTGTTTCTTGTCGTGGGAATAAGATTTTTAAGGATTTGGAAGATTTTTGTGCGCGTGTTGATCCTCGTATTGTTAATAAGCGTGCGATGGAAAGTTTAGTTTGTGCTGGTGCTTTTGATTGTTTTAACATTGCACGTGAGGTTTTATTAGCCAATCTTGGAATCCTTCATGCGCGTGCACTTCGTATTCTCGATGACAATTCTAGCGGGCAGGTTGATATATTTGGAATGGCAGGCGGATTAAAAGAGCCCTTGATTTTATCGCAAACGACTCCTTGGTTGATGGCGGAAAAACTTTATCGAGAATTTCAAGCTATAGGTTTTTACTTTTCTGCGCATCCTTTGGAGGAGTATCAAGCTATTCTGAACAAAAAACGCATTCAGACTTGGGGTAATTTTGCCAATGCCGTTAAAGGGGGAGCAACGGCTGCACGGCTTGCTGGAACTGTTGTGGCAAAAAACGTGCGCAAAACAAAATCTGGTAAAAAAATGGGAATTATTCATTTTTCTGATACAAGTGGACAATATGAAGCAGTTCTCTTTTCTGAGGCACTCTCGGATTATGAAGAGATGCTAGAACCCGGAAAATCTTTTATTATTACGGTGAGCGCAGAAAATCGTTCTGAAGGAGTTAGTTTGCGAATTGAAACAATTCAGTCTTTGGAAAATGAATCATTACAACAGCATAAAATGATGCGTCTCTTTATAAAAACAGTTGATATGCTTCCACAAATTGAACAAAATTTAAATCTTGGGGGGAATGGAGAGGTTGGGCTTATTTTAATTCAAGAGGATGGATTGCGAGAAGTCGAAATTGCGCTTCCTAAGCGATATAAGGTAAATTCACATGTCGCAAATGCTATGAAATTAATTCAGGGTGTTGTTGATGTAGAATTGAGTTAAAGAAAGATTAAAGATGGGAGCTGATTTTGAGTGGTGTTTTTGCTTTTAGGAGAGCTAAAAATTAAGCTTTTAAAATTAGATTGTAGGTTTCGAAAAGTATTGCTTTTATTAGAGTAAATTATGATATTTTTTAGTGTCATAAAATTAAAAAAATCTCGTTCTTTCGTAATATTCAAAGTGCCGGAAGAATTTTATAAGTTTTTATCATTATTTTTTATAGAATTCATCGCATCATACATGTAAAGCCAATTGAGATCTGACATAATGCTCTCTGGTGTACGAATTTTCATCATGAGATTGCGTGCAATTGCTATGGGACCGGTTGCGTGATAGGCTAATCTATTGAAATCTCCGCGTTTTTTTACTGCTGCAATACGCGGGGTGCGTGTTGTTTCGTAAAGCGAAAGTGCTTTCGTTAATGAAAAATCTTTCAATGAAAGTGCTTTTGCTAATGTGGCGGCATCTTCGATTGCCATAGCGGCACCTTGTGCTGCAAAAGGTAAGGCAGCATGTGCGCAATCGCCAACAAATACTTGTCTCTCTAAACCGATAAAACGATTTTGTTTCATTTGAAAGAGTGGCCAATAGCTCCATTCATCAATATGATCGAAGATTTGTAAGATTTTTGAATTCCAATCTTTAAAAAGAGATTTGAGTTTTTCTTTATCTCCTTTATGGGCCCATCCTTCTTTTGAATTTTCTCCATGCGTAATGGCGACAAAATTAAAAATTTTTTCTGACGATTGAATGGGGTAGACAACAAGATGATTTTTGGGTCCCATCCAAGCCGTAATTGTCTTCATATTTTGCAATGAAGAACGAAAGTTTTGAGGAAGATTATCAAATGTTGTTGTTGCACGCCAAGCAATAAAGCCACTAAAATTTGCTCTCTCATGAAAAGGAGATTGTTGCCGTAATGTTGACCAAACGCCATCACATCCGATCAGGAGGGGCGTTGAATAAAGCTGTTCTGTTGCCGTATCTGTTTTTATTGTCGTGATTTTAATGTTGGTTGCCGATTGGGTAGAAGATACAATTGTTTCGCCTGCTTTGTATTTGATCAAAGGATTTTCAATCACTGCATTATATAAAATTTTTTGTAAAGCCGCGCGGTGAATCGTCATATAGGGGGCTTTCCAATATTTTTCTGTTAGATTAATAAGATGAGCCCGTAGATGTATTTTTAAAGATAATCCATCTTTTAACTCAAGAAAATCTGGGATTGTCGCGACTTCAGAGAGTTTGTTAAGAAGTTCCCAGCGAGCAAGAATAGATGTTGCATTTGGTGTCAATTGAATACCAGCGCCTATCGTTTCAAGTTGTTTACACTTTTCGATAATGGTGCTTGCAATTCCTTTATGAGAGAGTGCTAAAGCAGTGCTTAAACCAGCAATTCCTCCTCCAACGATGATGGGTGTTTGGTCCACAAATGATTTCATATTAAACAAGTAGAGTGTAAAAAGTGGCTATTTAAGAAAACCCTAGAACACATTATAATAGCTTGTCTGGATGATATAAACATCCTGTTGGGTTTGTTTGATTGTACGATAGCGAGGGAACATAACGATAAAGGGTTGAGCAATAAGGGCAAATTTTCTCATCAGCTGCTCCCATGTCGATAAAGATATGAGGATGATCGAATGGTTGTGTAGCGCCTACACACATAAATTCTTTCACACCAATTTCGATTGTTTTATATCCAAGATCATTTTGGAAATGGGGAATATTGTGATCAGCCATGGCGTACAAACTCCAGAATAAATTTTCTCATCAGCTATGATTGAGCTCTTCTATTTTATAGGCGTGAGTTTGTAATAAAGCGTATCATAATGCAAGCTGCTTTTTAAGACAAATTTCTCCTCTTTTATGCTATATTAAAATAGCTGTCTTACTTTTAGTGCTTTGCGCTTCGTTTCAAGTATTTTTAAATATTAAATGGAAATATAATAAAAAAGTTAGGCATTGACGCATTATTATGATGATAACATATTATAAAATATTATGTGAGATATTTTATCAAAGATTTTAGAAAGTATAAAAGAAAATTATTTAGGATATATGGCACAGAGGGTGGTAAATAAAATTTCTATATCGAATATAACAATGAAAAATCCGGTACGGTTTATTAATCGAGAGTTTTCATGGCTACAATTTAATAATCGTGTTTTGATGGAAGCGGCTAATTCGAAACATCCTTTATTAGAACGTCTACAATTTCTTTCTATTTCAGCTGCAAATCTTGATGAGTTTTTTATGGTTCGTGTTGCTGGACTGGCGGCTCAAATTCGTTCTTATGTTACAGTATGCAGTGCAGATGGGCACACTCCACAGGAACAGCTTGATATTGTATTAGCTGAGATTTCAAAGCTGCAGGCTCATCAACTACGAGAATTGAATGTTTTACGTGATGAATTAAAAAAGAATGATATTGAAATTATTTGTTCTGATGATCTTTCAGAAATTGAAAAATCATGGCTTGAAAAATATTTTCTTGAGACAATTTTTCCTGTTTTAAAACCTTTGCCTGTTGATTCTACTCATCCTTTTCCATTTATTCCTAATTTAGGGCTTTCTCTTGCGATTCAATTGTCTGGAGGAACTGATCAGAACTCACACACAGTGTTGTTACCTATTTCAATGCTTTTGAGACGTTTTGTTCTTCTGCCTCAGAAGGGCAATCATTTTCGTTTTATTGCCTCTGAAGATATTATTTCTTTTTTTATTAAACAGGTATTTCCTAACTATGAGGTTAATGGAATTGGTACATTTAGAGTAATCCGAGATAGTGATATTGAAGTAGAAGAAGAAGCTGAGGATCTTGTCCATTTTTTTGAAACTGCTCTCAAAAGGCGGCGCCGTGGGCAGGTTATTCGTGTTGAGTTTGACGCAAAAATGCCAGAGAGTTTACGCCAATTTATAGCGAAGAGTCTCGCTGTTCCTGATAATTGTATTAATGTCCTTGATGGATTTTTAGCGCTTAATACGGTATCAGAAATTGTTTCTATTCCCCGTGATGATCTCAAATTTATTCCTTATATTCCTCGTGTTCCAGAATGTATTCGTGAACATAATGGGGATTGTTTTGCGGCTATTCGTGAAAATGATATCGTGATTCATCACCCCTATGAGACATTTGATGTTGTTGTCCAATTTTTACGTCAAGCTGCTTGTGATCCTGATGTTGTGGAAATTAAACAAACTCTTTATCGTACATCAAATGATAGCCCAATTGTTGGCGCTTTGATTGAAGCCGCTGAACAGGGAAAATCTGTGACTGCTTTGGTAGAACTTAAAGCGCGTTTTGATGAGGAAGCAAATATTCGTTGGGCACGGGATCTTGAAGGTGCTGGGGTTCAAGTTATTTTTGGTTTTATTGCATTAAAAACGCATGCTAAGATGTCATTGGTTGTGAGACGTGAGGGAAAACGTCTTCGCTCTTATGTTCATCTTGGAACAGGAAATTACCATCCCGTTAACGCTAGAACTTATACTGATCTTTCTTTTTTTTCTACAGATGATGTTATCGCTCATGATGTTGCGTTATTGTTCAATTATATTGCGCAATATGAGCGTCCAAATGAAACCATGAAGATTGCTTTTTCACCCTTAACATTGCGTGGTCGTATCTTAGAGCATATTGAAAGAGAAATTGCTCATGCACACCAGGGAAGATCTGCTGCTATTTGGATGAAAGTTAATGCATTGGTTGATCCTGAAATTATCGATGCTTTATATCGTGCCAGTCAAGCAGGGGTGCAAATTGATTTGGTTGTGCGGGGAATATGTTGTTTACGTCCTGGTATTCCAGGAATTTCAGATAATATTCGTGTAAAATCAATTGTAGGGCGTTTTCTTGAACATAGTCGCATCTTTTGTTTTGGGAATGGTCAAGATTTACCCAATGAAAATGCACTTGTTTACTTAGGCTCTGCCGATATGATGCCTCGTAATCTAGATTACCGTATTGAAATATTGGTTCCAGTTTTTAATAAAATGGTGCGTCGGCAGATTCTTTTACAAATTATGTTGGCTAATATCATTGATAATCAACAAAGCTTTGATATACTTAAGGACGGAACATCAAGACGTGTCACACCACAGAGAGGTGAAAGTCTGTTTAATGCGCAGGAGTATTTTATGGCGAATACGAGTATTGCGGGGAAAAATGAGTCTTTTGAATCTTCTGTCTCGCGCTTGGTTGCGTTGCATCGGCAACAAGCCGAAACACATAAAGACTAAAATCCAATGACATATGGAGATGCTCAAGGTCGGCTAAAAGGGCGTAAACCTGTTGCTGTTATTGACATTGGTTCAAATTCTGTTCGGCTGGTTATTTATGAGGGGCTTGTTCGCTCACCAACGGTTTTGTTTAATGAAAAGGTTCTTTGTGGTCTCGGTCAGGGTGTGGCAAAAACGGGATTTTTAGAAGAAAAGTCGATGAAAATGGCGTTACAAACACTGAAACGGTTTCGTACGCTTTGTCGACAGATTGGGGCAGATGAGGTTTATACTTTAGCAACGGCAGCAGCACGAGATGCAACAAATGGTGTAGCGTTTATTCAGCATGCTGAGGATATTTTGCAAAATAAAATATATCTTCTTTCAGGAAGTGAAGAAGCTATGTATTCAGCCTATGGAGTTGTTTCTACTTTTTATCAACCAAAGGGTATTTCTGGAGATCTTGGTGGCGGAAGTCTCGAGCTGATTGATATTGATCATTCTGATGTGGGTGAAGGGATAACGCTTCCATTAGGGGGATTACGGTTACAGTATATGTCAAATAATGATACTACTGTAGCGACAAAAATTGTACATGAGCAATTTTATAAATCTTCTGTTGCTCGTACGCGTAAAGGTATAGCACGTTATTTTTATGCTGTAGGGGGGACATGGCGTAATTTGGCAAAGCTCCATATGGCAATGAAACACTATCGACTCCCTGTTATGCATGGCTATGAAGTTGATGCCGTTGAAATGGAAAGTTTTTTACGTCTTGTAGCAAGTGGTAATATTGATAATATGAGAGGAATTGCAGCGGTTTCTCAGAATCGCCGGAAACTTTTATCTTATGGAGCAATAGTTCTTATTGAACTCATTCAGTGTATGGAGTTTGAAAAGATAATCTTTTCTGGTGCTGGCGTTCGTGAAGGTTTTCTTTATTCACGATTGCCGCAGGCGATTCGACTTTCAGATCCTCTCATTGCGGCGTGCACAGAAATGGCTATTTTACGGGCACGTTCACCAAAACAAGCAGAAGAACTCATTGATTTTACGACGAATGCCTTTGAAGTTTTTGGAATTTCAGAAACTGAAAATGAATACCGTTATCGTCAAGCCGCTTGCCTTCTTGCTGATATTGGGTGGCGTATACATCCAGATTATCGAGGCAATGAAGCGGCAAATCAGATAGCATTAGGATCTTATCCAGGAATTTCTCATGAAGGGCGCCTTTATGCGGCGCTTGCTGTTTTTTTTCGCAATACGAGTTTACTGGTTGATAAAGAATCTCTTCCCATTTTTCAGTTAGCAACTCAAAATATAATTGAAAAAGCACGTATTCTTGGTGAAACTATGCGTCTTGCTCATCTTTTTAGTGCTTCTGTTGCAGGGATTTTACCTCATTTATTGTGGCATAAAAAAACAAATCATATTATCCTGCAGATTCCAAAGAATTACGCTGGGTTATTAGGAGAACGTCCTCTTGGACGATTAAAGAAGTTATCAAAAATAATAAAACAACCTCTCGCTTTTGAAATTTTTTGATTTTTTATCCTCATTTATTCGCGTTTCATATCTTATAAAAAGTGCTATTATTAAGTATTTTAGTTGCTATGCGGCTCATTTTTGATTGTTAAATTGCAATTTCTATAAGTTTTTTATAGGTATGGTAATGTGAGATATTATATCTCCGCGCTTTCTTATTACGCTAGGCTGCTATTTTTTTAATGAGACATGTTTTTATTATAAGAATTTTTTCTTTTTAAAACTTTTAAATGAGAAACTATCTATTTTTCTAGATTTTCCTTAAAATAAGATCGCTATTTGGTTGATCTGATAAAGATTTAACTGTCATTTTTAATAAGAATTTACTATTAAGTTTTTAAATTTGTCAGTAGTAGGCTCTATTTAACATATTTTCGTTGTTCTATATATTAATTGATGTAGCTAATGACTAGCATAATGGATTTTTTAAAATGAGAATGTTTTTAAATTTATTCAGAGTCTCTTCTACATTTTTCAAATAAAATTGGTTTAATTTAATAAGGTGCGATTGCAAAATTTTTCTCTTTTGATTAAAACTGTTTTGTGCTTATTTTCCCATCATTAAAGTAAAAACCTATTTGTCCCTTTAGTAGTTGTTCGGCTTTTTGACCAAATATTTCATAGCGCCAGCCATTCATAGCGGGGATATTTTTCTTTATTCCTCCATTGGCGATTTTTTCTAAATCATTGGATGTTGCAATAATTTTAGGAGCAATGCTGTTTTCGTTTGCAACAAGTTTTAATAACACTTTGAGCAGGTCGATAACAGCGGTTGTCGTATCATTGAGTGGATTATATTTAGGAATGGGGGGCAAAGTAGAAAGATCTACCTCTAAGCCTTCGTGGACAGCTTCGATTAATGATTGCGCAATTGAGAGTTTATCCCAATTCTTCTTATTAAGACCGCGCAATCGTTTTAATGCAGATTCATCTTTTGGTTGTTGGGTGGCTATTTCTATAAGGCATTCATCTTTCATGATATGACGACGTGGCATATTGTATCTTCGTGCTTCACGTTCACGCCAAGCTGCTATCTTTTGTAATACAGCGAGTTCACGTGGTTTTTTAATTTTTCCTTTCACTTTTTTCCATGCTTCATCTTCTGGCATATCATAGGTTTTAGGATTTAAAAGGATTGTTATTTCATCATCCATCCAGTGAGTTCGTTGATTTTTCTCTAACCTTTTTTTCAATAACAAGTAAACATCTCTTAAGTAAGTTACATCGGAAAGTGCATAGAGCAGTTGTTTTTCAGACAAAGGGCGGTAACTCCAGTCTGTAAAGCGGGAGGATTTATCAAGATGATGCCCTGTACAGCGTTGTACAATTTGATCATAGGAGATAGAATCACCAAATCCACAAATGGATCCTGCTATTTGTGTATCAAAGAGAGGGGAAGGAATAACACCTCCAAGGTGATAAATTGTTTCAATATCTTGGCGCGCAGCATGAAAAACTTTTACAACTTTTTTATCGACCATAAGGTCAAAAAAAGGTTGTAAATTAATATCTGGTGCTATGGGATCAATCAAAACTGTGACATCTGGTGATGCGAGCTGGATTAAACACAGTTGAGGCCAAAAAGTTGTTTCGCGGATAAACTCAGTATCGACTGTTACAAAATCAGAGGTACGTAGAGCGTTAAGTGCAATTTCAAGATCTGTTGTTTGTGTAATAAGATTCATCATTTTATTATAATTCGATAAATTAAATTTGTGCTTTATTGACTTTATTTTTGAGTTTTTATTCTCATATCTTGACAAATGGTTATTAAAAAGCGTTTGTAGCGCATGTGAATATTATAATCAAAGGTAAAAAACATGCACCGTTATCGCAGTCATCATTGTGCGGCTCTTCGTAGATGTGATGTAGGAACACAAGTTCGTCTTTCGGGGTGGGTTCATCGTGTTCGTGATCATGGAGGGATTCTTTTTGTGGATTTACGTGATCATTTTGGAATCACACAAATTGTTGCTGATCCTGCTTCACCAGCTTTTAAAGTTATTGAAAAAGTGCGTTCTGAATGGGTTATTCGTGTGGATGGGGAGGTGTGTGCTCGTTCTGATGAGGTTATTAATGCAACGCTTCCAACAGGTGAGATTGAAATTTTTGCACAAGAGGTAGAAATTCTTTCAAAATCTGATGAGCTTCCTTTACCGGTTTTTGGTGAGCCTGATTATCCAGAAGATATTCGATTAAAATATCGTTTTCTTGATTTGCGTCGGGAGACTATGCACAAAAATATCATGCGTCGGACTGAAATTATTGCGGCTATGAGACGGGCTATGCAAAATAATGGTTTTACGGAATTTACGACGCCACTTTTGACAGCTTCATCGCCGGAAGGCGCACGTGATTTTTTGGTTCCGAGTCGTGTTCATCAGGGAAAATTTTATGCGCTACCGCAAGCGCCACAGCAATATAAACAATTGTTGATGATGTCAGGTTTTGATCGTTATTTTCAGATTGCTCCATGTTTTAGAGATGAAGATCCGAGGGCCGATCGTCTTCCCGGTGAATTTTATCAATTAGATGTTGAAATGAGTTTTGTTGAGCAAGAAGATGTTTTAGCAACTATGGAACCTATTATGCGTTCTATTTTTGAAGAATTTGCAGATGGAAAGACTGTGACACAAAGCTTTCCTCGCATTTCTTATGATGAAGCAATACAGAAATATGGTTCTGATCAGCCTGATCTACGTAATCCGATCATTATGGAAGATGTTTCTCAGCATTTTTATAATTCTGGTTTCAAAGTCTTTGCTCAAATTTTAGCGAATGATGAGAATGCACAAGTGTGGGCTATTCCAGCTAAAACGGGTGGAAGTCGTGCTTTTTGTGATCGTATGAATGTATGGGCGCAAGGCGAGGGGCAACCAGGGCTCGGCTATATTTTTTGGCGTGAAGAAGAAGGAAAATTTGAAGGAGCAGGGCCTATCGCCAAAAATATTGGTGAACAGAGGACTGAAGCAATCCGTATACAGCTTGGGCTTGAAAGTGGGGATGCCTGTTTTTTTGTAGCTGGCGATCCAAAAAAGTTTTCATCTTTTGCCGGAGCAGCACGCATAAGGGTAGGGGAAGAATTAGATCTTCTTGATAGAGATAGTTTCTCTTTGGCGTGGATTGTTGATTTTCCATTTTTTGAATGGAATGAAGATGAAAAAAAGATTGATTTTGCACATAATCCTTTTTCCATGCCTCAAGGGGGAGAAAATGCCCTTGCCTGTCAAGATCCTCTTACTATTAAAGCTTTTCAATATGATCTTGTTTGCAATGGTTATGAAATTGCATCAGGTGGAATTCGTAATCACTTACCAGAAATGATGCTTAAAGTTTTTGAACTTGTAGGACTTTCTAAGGAAGTTGTGAAAGATCGTTTTGGTGGTCTTTATCGTGCATTCCATTATGGGGCTCCACCACATGGTGGTATGGCTGCGGGAATTGACCGCATCATTATGCTGTTGCAAGGTGTTAAAAATTTGCGTGAAGTTGCTTTATTTCCTATGAATCAACAAGCACTTGATCTTTTGATGAGTGCTCCGTCTGAGGTTTCTTCTACACAATTACGTGATTTAGGAATCCGCATGGCTCCTACTCACAAAAATAGCTCATAAAGTTGATAATGGATTGTTTTCATCTTTTCTACGTAGAGTGAAGTTTTTGTGCCTCTCAAAAGCCATCGGTGTGTGTGTATATGTACTGTTTGTAAATTTAGATAGGTAAAAACGCTATTGTGTTGATTTTTTACGAGGCATTTTTATTCCTTGTTTCTATAGTGGCTCTTCCCCTTGTGATAGGTGAGGAAATAATTATGATTGCTTGATCATGAATAAATTAGAAATGAAAGAACTCTATAATATTCGGGAGTCTCATTTTAGTTGAAAAAAATGAATTATCTTTATGTGTCAATATATTATTTATTTTTTATTGAAGTTTTTACAACGTTGTAGCAGAGAATTGTGTCTCTTCGTTTTTATGAGAATAATGTGATTTTTCATTCTATGGGCTTACTCTGAAAAGTTTAAATTTCATAGCTTTGAACATTTTTTTAGTTTTTCATAGAAAAACTGAAGGGGATTATTATACAATTTATCTTTATAATAAAAGATGATGTTTGAAAGGTGTTTTTGTCATTCCAGAAAGGATGAAATAACTCTTTGTGGGCAGTTTTATCGTCGGATTTGAAAAAACTTTCAATAAATTACTTAGGACAAGGGGGAAGGACATGTATAAATTTTTCAAATTGATATAATTTTCTGTTCATGTTCTAATTGCAGCGTTTGTTTTTATGTAATTGACTTTTAATAAAAAAGCCGACTCATAGAAGATTTCATTAAATAAATCCTATAAAATAATTTCTTATTATTGTGGGAATTGTTGTTTTAATACTATGTCTGATAAAATGAATTTACCTTTTGATAAAGAACATATTGAGCCAATAGAATTACGTTCTGCTTTACAGGAACGTTATTTGGCTTATGCGCTTTCTACGATTATGCACCGTGCATTGCCTGATGTACGTGATGGATTGAAACCGGTCCACCGGCGGATTGTTCATGCGATGCGTCTTCTCAAACTAAATCCTGGACAGTCTTATGCGAAATGTGCGCGGATTGTTGGTGATGTCATGGGAAAATTTCATCCTCATGGAGATGCATCTATTTATGATGCTTTGGTGCGCTTGGCTCAAAGTTTTGCTGTTCGTTATCCGTTGGTTGATGGGCAAGGCAATTTTGGTAATATTGATGGTGATAATGCTGCTGCTATGCGTTATACAGAAGCACGCATGACTGAAGTGGCTGCATTGTTGCTTGAAGGAATTAATGAAAATGCTATTGATTTTCGTTTGACTTATAATGAGGAAGATGAAGAGCCTGTTGTTTTACCAGGAGCTTTCCCTAATCTTTTAGCAAATGGTTCTTCTGGTATTGCTGTTGGTATGGCAACATCTATTCCACCCCATAATGTTGCGGAGCTCTGTGATGCAGCACTCCATTTGATTGCGCATCCCGATGTAAATGATGAGGATTTAAATCAATTTGTGCTGGGACCAGACTTCCCAACCGGTGGTATTTTGGTTGAATCTAAAAAGAGTATTGAAGAATCTTACCGTATAGGTCGGGGTTTTTTTCGATTGCGTTCGCGTTGGTATCAAGAAACGGGCAGCCGTGGTTCTTACGTGATTGTTGTGACTGAAATTCCCTACCAAGTTCAAAAGTCACGCCTTATTGAAAAAACTGCGGAATTGTTGCTTGCACGTCGGTTGCCAATGCTTGAAGATATTCAAGATGAGTCAGCAGAAGATATCCGCATTGTGCTTGTTCCTAAAAATCGGTCGGTTGATCCGGAACTTCTTATGGAATCCCTTTTTAAATTGACTGACTTTGAAGTGAGATTTCCCCTCAATCTTAATGTTTTATCTTCTGGAAGGATACCTAATGTTCTTTCTTTGCGCGAGAGTTTACAGCAATGGCTTGAACATCGGAAAGAAGTGCTTATTCGTCGCTCTCATTATCGGCTTGATCAAATTGATAGCCGATTGGAAATTCTTCATGGATATCTTATTGCCTATTTAAATCTCGATGAGGTCATTCAGATTATTCGTGAAGAGGATGAACCTAAAAAGCAGCTGATCAGTCGTTTTGAATTAACAGAAAATCAAGCTGAAGCTATTCTTAATATGCGCTTGCGCTCTTTACGTAAGCTTGAGGAATTTGAAATTCGTAAAGAATTTGAAAGTTTGAAAGCTGAAAAAGAAAAGCTACAGAATTTGTTAGCTTCTCCTATAAAACAGTGGAAAATAATTTCAGAAGAAATCAAAAAGGTTCGAAACACTTTTGGTCCTGAAACCCTCTTAGGGAAAAGACGTACGACATTTGAAGAGGCACCAAGACATGATCTTGATGATATTCAACAAGCAATGATCGAAAAAGAACCGATTACTATTGTTATTTCTGAAAAGGGGTGGATGCGTGCTTTGAAGGGACACTTGAACGATTATAAAGCACTTTCTTTTAAAGAAGGAGACAGTTTAAAGTTAGCATTTCCAGCATTTACGACCGACAAGATTGTGCTGATCAGTACGGGTGGAAAGTTTTTTGCTATTGGTGCAAATAATTTACCTGGAGGGCGGGGACATGGTGAACCTATTCGTCTCTTAGTCGATATGGATGATGAGCACGATATTCTCGCAGCTTTTGTGCATCACGCTGAGGAAAAATTGCTCTTGGTTTCATCTCACGGAAATGGCTTTATTGTTTCTTCTGCAGAAGTGATCGCCAATACACGAAAAGGAAAGCAAGTGATGAATGTGAAAGCTCCTGATAAGGTAAAGCTTTGTGTTCAAGTAAATGGTGATCATGTTGCTGTAGTTGGTGAGAACCGCAAAATGCTTATTTTTTCTATTGAACAAATACCAGAAATGAATCGCGGTAAGGGGGTTCGTTTACAGCGTTACAGAGAGGGTGGTATTGTTGATGCCAAGACTTTTAATTTATCAGAAGGCTTAAGTTGGCAAGATACTGCTGATCGAATCTTTAATCGTCAAGCTGATGATCTCATTGAATGGATGGGAATGCGTGCGGGCGTCGGGCGTTTGGTTCCAAGAGGATTTCCAAAATCAGGAAAATTTATCAATTAAATGTATTTTATACACAGGAAAGTTCCGTATGATTTTATGATATGCAATATATTGATTTATAAGGATCATTTATGATTTTTTTATATTAAAAAGAAAGATCTAAAGTGTGAGTTTTTCTCTTATTTTTCTTCTGTTCAGGTTAAATCAATCAAAAATGTTTGCTTGCATGTCATAAGATGAGGGGAGATTGTGTGCATAAAAACTATTTCTTGTAAACCGTTTCAAATACAAGAGTTTTACAATAATAGGTCTATTTGTTCTTTGGTCAGTGATTATGTTTTTGAAAACCGAGAAATAGTATCATAATGCCGGTTTGTGTTCTTTATTAAGTAAAGATGCTGCTATTCAATGGCTTTTATACATTTTCACATTATACCATTTATGGGTGCTGTCATGAAATGATTTGATATTTCAAGAGCTGTACTTTTAAACAAACAATATGAATGTTTAACATAAGAGTGTTCTATTGGGAGATGTTTTATTTTGTCTGATAGGTTTATCTTCTTATTGTTCAAGAGAGATGTTATTAATCTTTCGTAGTAATATTTATTCGTTAGGATTACTATGATATTGCCTAAAAAGATGACCACGTTCAGCCCATAAGACGAGAAGTATGGCAGTGAGACTCAGAAAGAAAAATCCTGCTGAGTTTGGGATGGTTGTTTCATCAAATTGTTGGGCAATAAAAAAGCTAAGTCCTGCACCGATAGATGTTTGAAGAAAGCCGGATACAGAAGATGCTGTTCCAGCAATTTCGCCTACAGATTCGAGAGCGAGTGTATTGAAATTGGCCATAATGCCACCACAGGTAAACATTAATATACAATATAACGTCATATAAAAAGGAAAAGGGATAACACCACCTGCTAAGATGGAGCCAATAAACCAAATGCATGAAGTGGCACAAAAGAGCAAAAGCATAGTATGAGCAATACGTCTCATCCCAAGACGTCCGACAAGTCGAGAATTCATGAATGATGAGAAAGCCTGAAATGCAGCACCGATGGCAAATGCGATAGGAAACCAAAAGCCTAAGTTATAAATTCCTTCATAGGTTTGTTGTGATGTATTAACAGCGATAAAAATGCACCCTAAAATGATAGAAGTTGCAAGTGTATAGCAAAGTGTTGTACGATTTGTCACAACAACCCATAAGTTGTGTTTAACTGAAGAAAAGGAAAGAGGGCGTTGTTCATGAAGTGTTTCAGGCAAGCGGAATTGAATCCAAATCATCAGCCCGAAACCAATCATTGCCATGAAAATAAAAATATATTGCCAATGTCCGAGCAGTAAAATGATCTGTCCTGTTGCGGGACCAACCATTGGTGCAACAAGAAAAACCATCATAACAATAGACATAACTTCTGCCATTTTTCGACCACTGTAGAGATCACGTACAACGGAAACTGTGAGCACGCGCATAGCAGCTCCTCCAATACCTTGCAAGATACGCAAAATAAGTAAGAGAGAAAAATCAGTTACAAAGGCACAGCCAATCGCCGTAAATGAATAAAAAGCAAGCCCGAGAAGAATAAGTTTACGTCGTCCATACCGATCGCTTATAGGACCGAAAAATATTTGAGCAATACCATAGCTAATAAGATAACTCGAAATAATATAATGTTGATCATTTTCATTAAGAACATTTAAGCCGTCCAAAATATTGGGCATAGCTGGCAGCATAATATCAACAGCTATAGCGTTAATAGCCATGAGAGAAGCAATAAGAACAACAAATTCTTTATAGCCAATTTTGTTTCTAATCGCATCACTATGTGTTTGTTCATTGAGTGAATATGACATATGGCATCCTTGAAATAAAAATTTCGTCTGAAAACAGCTCTTTTTTAGAGTCTGAATAAAATGAAAGATACCTATGATTGATTATAAGGAATATTTTTTTCTTTCAAAAGTTCCTGTAACTCATTGTTTTGAAACATTTCTTTAACAATATCACAGCCTCCAACAAATTCACCTTTGACATAAAGCTGTGGAATTGTTGGCCAATTTGAGTAATCTTTGATCCCTTGACGCAATTCGTCAGAAGTTAAGATATTAATCCCTTTATAATTCAATCCTAAATAGTCAAGGATTTGAACAACTTGTCCTGAAAACCCGCATTGCGGAGCGTCAGGTGTTCCTTTCATGAATAAAATGACGTCGTTTGTTTTAATCTCGTTATCAATAAAATCATGAACAGTGGTCATTTTTATCCCTCGATATTTTGGATTTTTATAAGTGTGTAATTTATACTCGTACTGTTTTTAAATCGTATTGAGTGAATGAATGCAAGAAAAAATTTTAGATTATTTGGGGATATTTGTTTGCAACATTAAGGCGTGAAGATCAGTTCCCATATTGCCTTTAAGGGCATCATAGACCATTTTATGTTGTTGAACACGGGTTTTACCGCGAAAACTTTCAGAAATAACTTCTGCCGCATAATGTTCTCCATCTCCAGCAAGATCACGAATTGTTACAGTCGCATCGGGAATGCCTTCACGAATAAGCGTTTCAATTGCATGGGCACTCATCGCCATCATTATTCTCCTATGTTGTTCACTTTTTGTAAGAGCTGTTTAAAAACAACAATTTTTACTCTTCACCCATAAATTGTGGAAACCAATTTTCATAGGCTTTTGTGAGTTTGTCTATAGAAAGTTTTAGTATTCCATCTATATCAAGTGCATCACCTGCAACTTGACCTAGCTCTGTTAAAGAAACTGCACTTATTTGTGCGAGCTCTTTAAGGCTATTGAGTGCTTCAGGTTTGACGGCTAAAAGATAACGTCCTTGGTCTTCTCCAAAGAGTTCTGCATGTTCTGGTGATTGGTTGCTTAATTTTGCTTTGATCCCTTTACCTGCTTTAATGACCATTTCAGCAAGTGCTATCGCTAATCCTCCGTCAGAAAGGTCATGGGCGGCGTGAATAAAACCACGATGTATGACATCTCGAACAAATTGACCATGCTTTTTTTCAAGTTGTAAATCTACAGGGGGGGGGGCGCCTGCATCAATATTTAAAATGTTACGTGCATAGATTGATTGTCCTAAATGGGAGCCGCAATTTCCTACTAAAACAAGAATATCTCCATTTTGCATACCACTTATTGTGACCATTTTAGACCAATCATTAAGAAGTCCTACACCAGCAATTGTGGGGGTTGGAAGAATGGCTTCCCCATTTGTTTCGTTGTAAAGAGAAACATTGCCTGAAACGATAGGGAAATCGAGGATTCTACAAGCTTCCCCGATCCCTTTAATAGCAAAAACCAGCTGTCCCATAATTTCAGGTTTTTCAGGGTTCCCAAAATTGAGATTATCTGTAGCAGCTAACGGTGTTGCACCTGTCGTACTAATGTTTCGCCAGCATTCTGCGACAGCTTGTTTCCCTCCCTCATAAGGGTCTGCTTCACAATAGCGAGGTGTTACATCAGAAGAAAAAGCAAGAGCACGTTTGCTATTGTTGCCTACACGAATAACGCCTGCATCACCTCCTGGGCGAATAAGGCTATTTCCTTGGATAAGGGTATCATATTGTTCATAAATCCATCGCCGTGAACTTTGATCAGCAGAATTCAATAAGGTCACAAGTGCATCACCAAGATTTTCAACTTTTTTGACGTCTTCTGCTTTTAAGGGTGTTTTTTTTGCCGGCTCACTCCAAGGACGGTCATAAACAGGTGCTTCATCACCAAGTTCTTTGATGGGAAGATTGACAACTTCTTCCCCTTGATGAAATACGCGGAAACGTAGATCATCGGTTGTTTTTCCAATAATGGAAAAATGGAGCCCCCACTTATGAAAAATTGCTGCTGCTTGCTTTTCTAACTCTGGTTTAAGAACCATGAGCATACGCTCTTGGCTTTCAGAAAGCATCATTTCATAGGCTGTCATGTTTTCTTCTCGAACAGGAACTGTATCGAGATTAAGCTGTATCCCTAAATTTCCTTTTGCACCCATTTCAACAGCAGAAGAGGTGAGACCTGCTGCCCCCATATCTTGAATAGCAACCACGGCTCCAAGTTCCATGAGCTCTAAACATGCTTCAAGAAGACATTTTTCTGTAAAAGGATCACCGACTTGAACGGTTGGACGTTTTTCACTGATTGAATCATCAAATTCAGCAGAAGCCATTGTTGCTCCACCGACACCATCACGTCCTGTTTTCGCACCAAGATAAACAACAGGGAGTCCGATGCCTTGTGCTTTAGAATAAAAAAGGGCGTCTGTCTTTGCAATACCGGCGACAAAAGCGTTAACGAGAATATTGCCATTATAACGTTCATCAAAATTGACTTCTCCACCAACCGTTGGAACACCAAAAGAATTGCTGTAACCACCTATTCCAGAAACAACACCAGAAACAAGATGGCGTGTTCGCGGATGATCAGGAGCGCCAAATCGCAATGCATTCATAGCGGCGACAGGACGGGCTCCCATTGTGAAGACATCACGCAAAATACCACCAACGCCTGTCGCTGCACCTTGATAAGGTTCAATATAAGAAGGATGGTTATGGCTTTCCATTTTAAAAACAACACATTCTCCTTCACCAATATCAACAACACCAGCATTTTCACCAGGCCCTTGAATGACACATTTTCCTTCTGTTGGAAGAGTTCTTAGCCATTTTTTAGAGGATTTATAGGAACAATGTTCATTCCACATTGCAGAAAAAATTCCTAGTTCAGTAAATGTTGGTTCTCTACCAATTAACGTCAAGATACGTTGATATTCATCCTCTTTTAGGCCGTGTTGTGCAATGAGCTCTGGTGTAATAGTGATGTTATCGCAAGGCTTCATGAGTATTTATCCGTTAAATTAACTGAAATTCAGCATTTTAGTTTCTATCTAGCAGCTATTATAAGCAATAATGTTGTTTAATAATAAAAATATTCATAGACCGTAAGCTGAAGATTTTGTTCGTTTGTTTGGTGGGATTTAAGACCAAAAACGATCTTAAATAATTATGTATTTAGAGCAATAATATCCATTGTTGTTTGTGAAGAATTTCGTTCATAGATTTACGATATGAGATATCAACCTTTGTTTTATAATTATGGAGCTCGAGGATTTTTGCGGCATCATCCCTTTACTAACTCTAAAGCACTTTGAAAAAGTAAACGACCGTCAATACCGCCATGGGCGGGTTCAATAAAGTTTTCAGGATGAGGCATCATACCAAGAATATTACCAGCTTTATTAACAATACCAGCAATATCTTTCATTGAGCCATTAGGATTTGTATTTTCTGCATAACGAAAAACAATTTGTTCATTATCTTCCATTTGTTTTAATGTTTCACTATCAACAAAATAATTCCCATCGTGATGGGCAACAGGACAACGAATAATTTGTCCTTTAGAATAATATCGAGAAAATTTTGTCTTGGCATTGACGACTTCAAGTTTGATTTCACGACAAACAAATTTTAAAGAAGCGTTACGCATTAAAGTACCGGGTAATAATCCCGCTTCCAACAAAATTTGAAATCCATTACAGATCCCTATTATTGTAGTCCCTTCTTGTGCTTTTTCACGAATGGCTTTTAAGATGGGAGTTCGCGCTCCAATTGCACCACATCTTAAGTAGTCGCCATAGGAAAAACCACCAGGAATAATAATAACATCTACATCTGGAATTGTTGTTTCTGTTTGCCAAATTTTTAGTGGCTCAACTCCCGTTATATGATGTAATGCTGCAACCATATCTCGATCACGATTTAATCCAGGAAGTTGAATGATGGCAGTTTTCATGAGTGTTTCACTTACAGAAGTTCGATTGTATAATTTTCAATGACAGTATTTGCGAGTAACTCTTCACACATTTGTTCAAGTTTTCTCTTTGCGGTTTCAGAAGGTAGATCATCAAGAACAATATCAAAAACCTTTCCTTGACGAATGGATTGAATGCCTTCGAAAGCCAAACTTTTTAAAGCACCGACAATTGCTTCTCCTTGTGGATCAAGAACGCTTTCTCTTAAAGTAACTGTAATGCGTGCTTTCATTATTTTACTTCCTGCTTTTTAAAAGAACCTCTCATTTGAAGAGGAGTATTTGTAGAAGATGATGTTATTTTATCTTGTGTTTACTTTACGAGAACGGGACCACTTGGTCGTATTGGTTCATTTTCATTCATAATACCAAGACGTTTGGCGACTTCTTGATAGGCATTAATAAGCCCACCCATATCACGACGAAAACGGTCTTTATCCATTTTTTCGTGTGTTTGCATATCCCATAGTCGTGCAGAATCAGGAGAGATTTCATCAGCAAGAACAATGCGCATGGTTTCATCTTCCCACAGGCGACCAAATTCCATTTTAAAATCAATTAACTGTATGTTAACACCGGCAAAAAGCCCAGAAAGAAAATCATTAATACGAATTGAAAGTTGCATGATATCTTCTATCTCTTGTGGGACAGCCCACCCAAAAGCCGTGATATGTTCTTCTGTCACCATGGGATCATCGAGAGAATCATTTTTATAGTAGAACTCAATGATGGATTGTGGAAGCGGGGTTCCTTCTTCCAGACCTAAACGCTTAGCAAGAGAGCCGGCCGCAACATTGCGAACAACAACTTCCAACGGAATGATTTCCACTGCTTTAATAAGCTGTTCGCGCATGTTTATGCGTTTGATAAAATGTGTTGGGATGCCTAAACGTCCAAGGTGGCTAAAGATATGTTCCGAAATTCGGTTGTTTAAAACGCCCTTTCCGTCGATAATTTCATGTTTTTTTGCATTAAAGGCTGTTGCATCATCTTTAAAAAATTGAATATAAGTTCCTGGTTCAGGTCCTTCATATAAAATTTTAGCCTTGCCTTCATAAATACGGTGGCGACGATTCATTATGTTTCTCTATTTATCTTGATGATTCTCTATTTATTTTGAGAGGTTTTTAATAACATTGACAACTGATACTATCCTAATTGATAGAAATTCTCAATGATATTGCTATAATACTTTATATAATTTTTGTCATGACACGTTTACCCAATGGTGGAGAATAGGCAATTAGAAAGAGGACTACTTCTTTTGGATCAAATTTTTGCAAGAAAGTGAGAGAGGACCATCAGCCCTTCAGGCCAAGGTCCGTGTCCAGATTCTGCATTAATATGGCCAGAATACCCAGCATCAACAAAGAGTGATCCCCAATCATTGGCAATTTCTTCTGCTACTGAAAATTGACAAAACTCATCGTTACGGCTGGCTATGACAAGAGAAGGAAAAGGCAACTTTTGGCGATAATAAGGGCCAAATGTCATTAAATGTTTGGGGCGTATTTTCTCATTGGCTACATCAGGAGGGGCAACAAAGAAAGCGCCACAAATTTTTTCTGCATTTTGTATAGTTGCCTGAAGAGCAGTAGGAACGCCTAATGAATGCGCAATAAGCATAACAGGCCTTTGAGCTTTTGCGATGGCGGTTTTAACTTTGTTAACCCACTCTTCACAAACAGGCTTTGACCAATGGAGTTGTTCAATGCGGCGGGCTGTCGACAATTTTTTTTCCCAGCGTGTTTGCCAATGATCTGGACCAGATCCTTTGTAGCCAGGAACAATAAGAATATCGAGTTGATTTGCTTTCATGAATTGTTTTCTTTGTTACAACAGATTTTTGATCATAGGTGGAATGGAGTTTGGTTCTTTCTATGTCGCTTTATTGTTCTTCAAAAACACGTTTAAAAATCGTATTGATATGCTTGGTGTGGTAAGAAAGATCAAATTTTTCGCGAAGTTCTTCTTCACTTAAAGCTTTGGTAACATCTTTGTCGTTGAGGAGTTCTTCTAAAAAGTCTTTTCCTTGTTCCCAAACTTTCATCGCATTTCGTTGTACAATCCGATAAGAATCTTCACGACTAATCCCTGCTTGTGTGAGGGCTAAGAGAACCCGTTGTGAGTGAACAAGACCGCGGAATTTATTGAGATTTTTTTGCATATTTTCTGGATAGACAATAAGATTTTCAATGACAGATGTAAGGCGAGAAAGAGCAAAATCAAGTGTAATAGTCGCATCTGGAGCAATATAACGCTCAACAGATGAATGGGAAATATCACGTTCATGCCAAAGCGCTACATTTTCCATGGCAGGGAGTGCAAATGCACGTACCATACGGGCTAATCCAGTTAAATTTTCTGTTAAAACTGGATTACGTTTATGAGGCATTGCCGATGAACCTTTTTGCCCAGGTGAGAAATGTTCCTCTGCTTCAAGAACTTCTGTTCGTTGTAAATGGCGTATTTCTATCGCTAGCCTTTCAATAGAGGAAGCAATAACACCAAGTGTTGCAAAAAACATAGCATGACGATCTCTTGGTATTACTTGGGTGGAAACTGGTTCAGCACGCATCCTCAAGGCTTTTGCTACATGTTCTTCAACGCGTGGATCGATATTTGCAAAAGTTCCTACGGCTCCTGAAATCGCGCAAGTAGAAATTTCTTCTCGTGCTGCAAGAAGACGTTTGCGACAACGGGAAAATTCAGCGTATGCAAGAGCAAACTTGATTCCAAATGTTGTCGGTTCAGCATGAATGCCATGACTCCGCCCAATGGTGATTGTCTCTTTATGCTCAAAAGCACGTCTTTTTAATGCTTCAAGAAGTTGATCTATATCCTCTAGCAAAATATCACTCGCACGCATCAATTGAATGTTCAGCGTTGTATCGAGAACATCAGATGATGTCATGCCTTGGTGGATAAAACGTGCCTCTGGTCCAATGAATTCAGCTAGGTGGGTTAGAAATGCGATAACATCATGTTTGGTAATTGCTTCAATTTCATCAATGCGATTGACATCAAATTTAGCTGCTGCCCCTTTTTCCCAAATGACTTTGGCGGCTTCTTTCGGAATAATCCCTAAGTGAGCAAGGGCATCACAGGCATGGGCTTCAATTTCAAACCAAATACGATATTTTGTTTCGGGAGACCAAATTGTTACCATTGCAGGGCGGGAATAACGTGCGATCATCATTTTTTTCCTTGTTGTGAGAGGATTGCGGCTTGGCGCAATGCACTAATACGTGTTTTGTAAAGCTCTTTATTTCCATCTTTATAAATTGAAGAGCCTGCGACAAATACATTTGCACCAGCTTTTGCAGCTATCCCAATTGTATCAACGGTGATACCACCATCAACTTCAAGATCAATAGGGCGGTTTGCAATCATGTTTTTAACGCGCTTAATTTTGTCTTTTATTTCTGGAATAAAACTTTGTCCACCAAAACCGGGATTGACCGTCATGATGAGAATGAGATCTAATTGATCAAGCAAATATTCAAGTACATGTTCAGGGGTGCTTGGATTGAGTGCTATTCCTGCTTTTTTCCCCATTTTTTTGATTGTTTGTAATGAACGATGAAGATGTGGACCTGCTTCAGCATGAATGGTTATAATATCTGAACCAGCTTTTGCAAAAGCTTCTAAATAAGGATCTACTGGTGCGATCATCAGGTGGACATCAAATATTGCTTTTGTTAATGGGCGTAAAGCTTTGACAATTTCAGGACCAAAGGTGATGTTAGGAACAAAGTGCCCATCCATAATATCAAGATGAAGCCAATCTGCACCAGCATCAACAACATCTAACATTTCTTGTCCAAGTTTAGAAAAATCAGAAGCCAAGAGAGAAGGCGAAATGAGATGAGAATGGGGCATTAAAATCTCCTTAGATTGGCAGTTTTTATCATGTCGCCTGTGTATACACAAATAACTTTTATGTTATGACGGAAAAGAAAAAATATGTATTATAGATCTTTTTATAAAAAGATCGCTTGAAATTTTAAAGCTTTATAAGTGAAAGATATGTCGAATCATAAAACATATTTAATGCCTAAACTTCAACATAATATTACGGTTTCTTCGCAAGAATATCGAGATGCTATGAGTCTTTTTGCAGGAGCTGTGCATATTGTGACAACAAATGGCATTAAGGGAAAGCGCGGGGTAACTGTTTCGGCGTGTTGTTCTTTATCTGATGATCCTCCGACCCTTCTTGTTTGTCTTATGCGCCATAATCTGAAGAATCAGGTGTTTATGGAGAATGGGAATTTTTGTGTTAATAGCTTGGCAGGAAAACATCGTTCATTAGCAGATATTTTTTCCAGGCGTTGTAATTCTTCACAAAATGAGTCTACTCAAAATGAGCATTTTGATGTTGCACAATGGGGAACTCTGCAAACAGGGGCGCCTAGTCTTTCAGATGCTTTAGCATCGTTTGATTGTCGTTTGATTTGTTGGCACGAGCATGCAACCCATTGTGTTTTGATTGGTGAGGTTGTTGCAATCAACTGTAATCAAGAAAAAGATGCTTTGATGTATTTGAAACGTGAATATCACACTTTGCCTTTATAAAGATTTTATTTTTTTGCATTGATGAAATGATTTATTGTTGCTTCATTTAGACTTTAAACAATGAGAGAGTAGGGGAGGGATGGCTCTGATATCTGATATTAGATTTCCTTCTTTTTAAAGTTTTTCAATAAGCGAGAAAAATGATTCTGGATGAGATTTGATCAAGAATCCAATCTACATAAAAAAGCGATTGAACCTAAACAGTGCATTTAGACTTATTCGTCGATTGTTATGAAAAAACATTTTACTCTTGTGTTGATGGGTATTGCACAATATATAGACCGCACATAGCATATGTGGAGGTTTTTTATTGCATGAGCGAAGAGATTGATGGTCAATATCGCCCTAGTGAAGATGAGCCTTTTATGAATGAGCGGCAAAAGGCGTATTTTCGTGCTAAATTGGTTTCTTGGAAGAATGATATATTAAAAGAAGCTCGTGAGACTTTGGAAAATTTGCAGGAAGAGAATGTTGGTCAACCCGATTTGACTGATCGGGCTTCTTGTGAAACTGATCGTACAATCGAATTACGTGCTCGTGATCGTCAGAGGAAACTTATTTCAAAAATAGATGCTGCTTTAGAGCGCATTGATAATGGGACATATGGTTTTTGTGAAGAAACCGGCGAGCCCATTAGTATAAAGCGTCTTGAGGCTCGGCCGATAGCCGTTTTGTCATTGGAAGCGCAAGAACGTCACGAACGACGAGAAAGAGTTTATCGCGATGATTAAGGTCATTGAGATGATAAACAAATAAAATTCGTGGTGATGAAATTGTATATTTTTATTTTTGAGGGGTAGGAATGAATAAAGATGGTTCTTGCCGCCCCTCAATTTCGGCGGTGATGGCTGAATCTTTTACCCCTTGATTCGTAAAAGGAGAGGGACTTTTATCCGATACATCGTTTCTTTCTGGAGGGGCGGAATTTAGATGTGTGTCTGTTTCTCTTTTTTGTATTTTTGATGTACCAGTAATATCGGATTCTACAACCACATCTGTTAATCCGCCAATAAGGAGCAAATGTTCTTTATTATCGCAACGGACTAAAACAAGGCGGCGTGCTCGATCTATAGAAATTACTTCACATAATGCTAATCGTGATAGACTTTTTTTTCTATTAATGCTGTATCTTCCTGTACTTAAGCGACGTAAAAACACGATAATTACGGTAATAGCTGCGATTGTTATTATAAAAAGCAAAAAGCTTATCGTTATGTTTGCAGCAGATACACCTATCTGCTCTGATAACCAGATATACATAGATTTTCTCCCATTTTGGATGGAAATATTATTTTTTATTGAGATAAATTTATAAACATACCCTCAAAAGATTCACTTATAATGTAAGAAATAAACTTTTGAATATTAAGCGAGCTTATCTTAGATAATATCATAGTATATACTTTATAACAACATAACAACGAATATAAAGGAAGTTTGTGACATAAGAAATAGCTATAAGCTAAGGCAAAGAGAGATGGATAAAGATTTTCAGAATAATGAAAGATCAGCGTCTTCGTTTCACCGGAGAGTTGTGATTTTTGGTATTGTTTTTGTATTAGGTTTTCTTTTCATTGTGGGTATTTTAGGTTTTTTTTATCCACAAAACTATTTGCAACAGGCAATATCAATATCTTTTTTGATTCTAGCAATGATCGGTGTTGCAACACTCGTTTTGTGTGGAATGGGAATTTTAAGATATCATGTGTGGTCGCATGAAGATTTTGATTTTAGCATCTTTAATAGGAGCGATGATGCAATTGTAATCTCTGATCTTTCTGGTTTTGTTTATTATTCTAATCACAACTATCGAAAAATTCTGACCTATAAGCCTGAAGTGTCTTGTTATAGGGTTATTGCAGATCTGCCAGGAGCTGGTGCACTCTCGTACCGCTTAAAGGTTGCAGCCTGTAATAATCTTGCAGCGCAAGAGGAATTAAGAGTAGAACAGCCAATTTTTACCGATTCTACATTAAAAAAATCTGTTTGGTATAATATTTCCATTCAACCTATCACAAAACAGAAAAAAAAGCTTTTATTTTGGCGTATTACTGATATTTCGCACTTACAACAAACGCGAGAAGTTTTTTTCTCGAACCTTCAAGAGGCTATCAATCACTTGGATCAAGCTTCTATTGGTTTTGTATCCGTTAATAGACAAGGAACTATTCTTTATGCCAATGCGACTTTTGCAGAATGGTTTTCAATTGATTTAGCGAATTTCTCAATTGGTCAATATAATTTTGATTCGTTATTTGATAGCGTTGGCGCTAAGAGCTCATGGAGTGATATCTGTTTACAAACCAACAGATATCAAAGTTCAGGTTACTCTTTACCCTATAGGTTTTCGTTATGTTTAAATTCACACACGACTTGTGAGAAAATATTCCATTGTCTTATATCTGTTTCTTCTCTCTTAGAAGAGGAAGCCATTTATCGTGTTGTGATCATTCCACAACAAATACAAAAAGAAGAGGATGATCAATTAAAATTACCCAGTATATTAGAAGAATATTTTGATGCGAGTCCTTTTGCAATAGCCGTGGTGGATCATGCAGGGCAATTGGTTCATATGAATAAAGCTTTTTCATCACTCACGGGATGTATGGACAAAGCTGTCAATTTTTATGATGTTATTTCTCGTCGTGATTGTGTGCAGTTAGAGCGTTCTTTTCAGAGAATTGCGACAAATAAAAATTATTTTGTTTCTCTAGAAACTGTTTTAGAAAAAAATGAAGAATGCCATTTACGGCTCCATATTATGTCTGTACCGCCCTATCATGGTGATGCATTGCAAGATTTGCTTATTATCTCTGTCATTGAAACAACCGAACAAAAAACACTTGAAGATAAAATGATGCAAAATCAGAAGATGCAAGCTGTAGGACAATTGGCTGGCGGCATTGCTCATGATTTTAATAATGTTTTAACAGCAATTTTAATGTCGTGTGATCTTCTTTTAAATACGCATCGTAGTTCTGATCCTGCTCATGCTGATCTGATCAATATTAAAAACAATGCTAATCGTGCAGCTGCTCTTGTCCAGCAATTATTAGCTTTTTCTAGAAAGCAAACACTTCGACCTGAAGAAGTCGATTTTACTGAATTTTTATCAGATATCCGCAATCTTATTTTACCACTTTTGGGGAATAATATTCAGTTAAAAATTATCCATGGAAGAGATTTGTGGAGCGTTGAAGTTGATCAAGCATCTTTTCAGCGTGTTATTATGAATTTGGTTATTAATGCGCGTGATGCCATGTTCGATGGAGGTATTGTTACGATTGCAACAAATAATATTACAAAGCAACAAAGTGCTGAATTTAATCATCTTGGATTAGCAATTGGCGAGTATGTGCAATTGACTATTTCAGATACAGGGGCTGGTATATCTGCTGCTATACAAGAAAAAATGTTTGAGCCATTTTTTACAACAAAAGAAGTTGGAAAAGGAACCGGACTTGGTTTATCAATGGTTTATGGAATTATCAAGCAGAGCGGTGGGTACATTTATTGTGAAAGTAAAGAAGGTGAAGGAGCAACATTTCATATTTTTCTTCCCCGTTATATCCCTAATATAAAAGGAGAAATTTCTCAAAAGATTGAAAAAGATGAAGAGAAAGATAAAAATATAGATTTAACAGGATCTGCGACCGTTTTATTGGTTGAAGATGAAGATGCGGTTAGAATGGGAGGGGTAAGAGCTCTTAAAATGAGAGGATATACGGTTTTAGAGGCTGCAAGTGGGGTGGAAGCACTCTCTATTCTTGAGGAACAAAAAGGAGATGTTGATATTATTGTTTCCGATGTGGTGATGCCAGAAATGGATGGGCCCACTTTATTGAAGGAAGTCCGTAAAAACTATCCTGATATCAAATTTCTTTTCGTTTCTGGATATGCAAAAGATGCTTTTTCTAAAAATCTTCCACAAGATGCTGTTTTTGGTTTTTTGTCTAAACCTTTTACACTCAAACAGTTAGCTGTAACAGTTAAAGAAACACTTTCGTCATGATACAAAAATTTAATGCCATAGAAAAATTGCGTGTTTTAAGATTTTTTAGGTGAAATACAAGAGTATTTTGATAAATAATGTTAGAAAATTAAATAAAGAAGAACCATTTAGAAATTCAATTAAAATTCAAAAAAATCACATATTCTGTGCAAAAAATTTATGAAGAGATGGACTCTATTATGTCAACATTTCATAGAGATTTTTAATTGTAGATACTGAGCAAAAACTATGTGTAAAGCATTGAAATATGCTGATTAATAGATTGTTGATACTCAAAAAGATAAAAGCTGTTGTTGCGTATCGACTATTTTGCTCTTTCCTTCAATAAATGCTTTTAAAGCTTCAGGGTAGAGTTTATGCTCTACTTTAAGAACTCTTTGTGCTAAGCACTCAGCAGTATCATGAGGATAGACTGGAACGGCTGCTTGGGCAAGAATTTTTCCTGCATCCATGTCTTCTGTAACAAGATGAACAGTGCAACCCGTGATTTTTACACCTGCTTGTAAAGCTTTTTCATGTGTGTTTAAGCCTTTAAATGAAGGTAAAAGAGAAGGATGAATGTTTAAAATTCGTCCTTCATAAAGTTTTACAAAACGTGGTGAGATAAGGCGCATATACCCCGCAAAGCAGAGAAAATCTGGTTTATATTGATCTAAAATCGTAAAAATATCTTCTTCATGCTCTTCTTTTGTTTTGTAAATTTTGCGCTCAACAATATGAATGGGTAAGTTGTGGTTTTGCGCTTTTTCAATACCGTTTGCACGCGGATTATCGCAAATAACAGCAACAATTTCAGCAGGATATCCTTTTTGTTGACTTGCTTGAGCAAGGGCGACCATATTGGATCCATTACCAGAAATAAAAACGACGATTTTTTTTTTCATAAATGCAGTACCCCTTTATAAAGTATTCCTTTATTTTGATCTTGTCGTTTTGTTAAAATGCCAAGTGGAGTCACCTTCTCTCCTTTTTTTTCAAGAGCTTGCGTAATTGTTTCAGCCGCATGCTGTGCTACGATAATGATCATTCCAATACCACAATTGAATGTTCTTAACATTTCTGTTTTTTCTATTTTACCTTGTTTGGCAATCCATGAAAAGACGGAGGGAACATTGATGGTAGAAAGATTAATTTCAGCGCAGAGAGAAGATGGAATAACCCGTGGAATATTTTCAGGAAAGCCTCCACCCGTAATATGAGCAAGAGCTTTGATTCCTTCATATTTTCGCATGATGGGAAGAAGCGATTTTACATAAATGCGTGTTGGTGTAAGAAGTGCTATACCAAGGCTGTTTTCAGGGGAAAAAGGGGCAGGGTCATTCCATTTGAGATAATTTTGTTGGATGATTCGTCGAACAAGCGAAAAGCCATTGGAATGAATTCCAGAGGCGCTTAGACCTAATATAATATCACCTTCTGTCAAATCTTTTGAAGGGAGTATCTTGCTGCGTTCGCATGCTCCTACAGCAAAACCGGCTAGATCATAATCTCCCTCTGCATACATTCCTGGCATTTCTGCAGTTTCTCCTCCAATAAGAGCAGCACCGGCTTGTTTACATCCTTCTGCAATACCAGAAACAATCGCAGCACCTTGTTCTGGGTCAAGCTTTCCAGTTGCAAAATAATCCAGAAAAAAAAGAGGTTCAGCCCCCTGTACGAGTAAATCATTGACACACATAGCTACAAGATCAATACCTACAGTGTTATGGTGATCTACTTCAATGGCAATTTTTAATTTTGTTCCCACACCATCATTGGCTGCGACTAGGATAGGATCTGTAAAGCCAGCTGCTTTTAAATCAAAAAGGCCACCAAACCCGCCAATTTCTGCATCTGCTCCGGCTCGTTTTGTCGCGCGTATAAAGGGTTTAATTTTTTCTACCATAGCATTACCCATATCGATGTTTACACCGGCTTTTGCGTAGGTAAGACCAGCTTTGGATTTATCCCCAGCCTTGGATTTATTATTTGTAAGATCTTGATTGCTCATTGGAGCCTTCCTTTAATGGAAAATCAGTTTTTGATGTTATGCAATGCCATGATAGAGTTTCCTCTGCAAGAGATATTGATAAGAAAATAAGCAACTTTTCTTGTACCTTATTTTGAAAATGCTTATAATTTTTTGTGAAGAAATTTTTTTTAGGATATTTTATGAACAAGATATCAGATAACCACGGAAAGTCTTCTTGGCAACTTATGAGAAAAAAAGTGAATGAGAATACATCCCATGACCGTTATAAAACTTATATGCCAGCATATACTCAATTACCGTTGCCGAATAATATGAAAAGACAAATCTTTTTTTGGCTTGGTACGCTGATTTTTTTCATTCTTTTTATGTTTGTTTTTGGATCAATTTTGCTTCCTTTTGTGGCTGGGATTGTGTTGGCTTATTTTCTCAATCCCATTGTTCAATTACTTGAAAAATTTGGTATTCGTCGTGTGTTTGGGACTGTCCTTATTACTTTATTTATTGTTATTACCTTTGTTGCTGCTTTAGTTATTTTGATTCCTGTTATTAGTTGGCAAATACAGCAATTTATGAGTGATGGTTTACCTGTTTATATTAATCGTATTCAGACCTTTTTTGTTGAGCATGATTTTGATTGGATAAGGCGCTATTTTGGAAGTGATCCAAATGAATTACGGAATAATATTAAAGGATTTTTGGGAGAAGGTTCGGATTTTATTACGTCTCTTTTGAATTCACTTTTAAAGTCAGGAAAATCTATCGTTAATATCGTTAGCCTATTGGTTGTGGCGCCTGTTGTGGCATTTTATATGTTGTTAGATTGGCCACGGATGGTGAAAGCAATTGATTCGTTAATACCGCGTGATCATCTTGAAACTGTTCGGAGTATTTTTCATGAAATGGATAGAGCTATAGCAGGCTTTGTTCGTGGACAAGGAACAGTTTGTCTCATATTGGGAGGCTATTATGCTATTGGTTTAACGATTGCAGGACTCAATTTTAGTCTTTTGATTGGTATGTTTATTGGTCTTATTAGCTTTGTTCCTTATATTGGCACAATGAGTGGTTTGGTCCTTTCTGTTGGTATTGCATGGGTCCAGTTTTATCCCAATAATTGGGGAGGAATCATTGTTGTGATGACACTTTTTTTAATTGGTCAATTTATTGAAGGTTATATTCTTCAACCCAAGCTTGTAGGTTCATCAGTGGGATTACATCCTGTATGGTTGATGTTTTCACTTTTTGCTTTTTCTTCACTCTTTGGTTTTACTGGTATGCTTGTTGCTGTTCCTGCGGCAGCGGCTGTTGGCGTTTTAGTTCGTTTTGCTCTTCATACTTATCTGAGTTCTCAGATGTATTCGCGAAGCGGAAATTCGGAGCCGCTAAAATGAATGGGCGTGAAACGCAATTATCTTTAAATTTTCCTCATAATCCAATTTTTCAATTTGATGATTTAGTAGTAACGGAAAGCAATCGTATGGCTTTTCAGCTTATTGATCACTGGCCTAATTGGAGCTTACCTATTGCAGTTTTGGTTGGCAAAGAAGGATCTGGAAAAACGCACTTTTCTAATATATGGCTCCAAAAAGCAGATGCTTTCAGGATTCAGCACAATGAAATTGATCAGGCTATTACTATGGCTTCTTTAGGCAGATCATTTTTAATAGAGGATATTGATGCAGGTGAAATCAATGAGACAGAACTTTTTCATTTAATTAACAGTATTAAGCAAGCAAATCTTGATGCACGACAAGCTACTTTATTGATGACGGCACGAACACTTCCTTCCGCTTGGAATTTAATGTTAAATGATCTCAAAAGTCGTCTTAATTCGGTGATGTTCGTTGAAATTAATCAGCCTGATGATGCATTGTTAACAGCTGTTGCATTTAAGCTTTTTTCCGATAGGCAACTTATTGTACATCCAGATACGGTTTATTATCTTGTAAGTCGTTGTGAACGTTCTTTATTTTCATTGAAGCGTGTTATTGATTCTGTTGATCAGTTGGCATTACAAAGAAAAAGAAAAATAACACGTGCTGTTATTGCTGAAGTTTTAAATAGAAGAAATCCGTAAATACTCCTTATCATGGCTTACTTATTCTGTCCTTCTATTATCGTTTCAATATGTGGAAGACAAGTCATTTAAATTTTCTTCTTTTTGGATATCTATATAAGAGTAAAAAATAGTATTTTTTACTCTTATCGTGTGTTTATTTTAAATAGCTTTGAGATTTTATTGTATGATGTTGAATTCTTACCATTTTCGCATTTGAAAATTTTTCTAAAAAGAGCGCTTTATTTTATTTATAATAAAACCTTTGTGCTTTGAAAAAATGTTTGTTGTTTATGGATTTGGATTGTAGAAGATTCTAGAATTTTTAATAAAAGTGTCCTTGGAAAGATAGAAAAAGAGGGGAAAAAAGCTTAATACAGCTGAATTTTTTGGCTTATGTTCTCTTTGGGAAAGTTTTTCTATGATATTTAAGTCATTTTTTTCTAAAATTGTATCTGTGGAATGTGTTTTGATACAATGAGAGCTTGCTTAAAGCAGGATAAAAATTATGAAGTCCTTATAGAGAAATTCATTCTTTTTTATATAGATTGGATTTTTACGGAGGTTGTTTTCTACTATTTGTCAATAAATTTGTTATTGAGTAGGGAAAAAAATTAAAAAATGTGCTTTTTTGTAAAGAAATGCAACAAAATTAAAAAAAAGTGTGTTTTTCTCTTGCACTTCTGTTGTGAAAATTTTAGGAAATGTGCATCAAGTAAATGTAAATGGCGGAGCGTAGCGCAGCCTGGTAGCGCACCTGATTTGGGATCAGGGGGTCGTAGGTTCGAATCCTATCGCTCCGACCATATTTGATTGAGTGTGTGAGAATGACCCAATTGGGTACGTGTGGTGAAAAACTATCATCCAAGCGTTGTGTAATCTGAAGGAAAAAGGCATGATCGCACGTATTTATAGTCCTGCTAAGACAGCTATGCAGTCAGGTAAGGGGAATACAGGTTTTTGGATTCTAGAGTATGAGCCAATGAAAGCAAAAATGCTTGAACCTCTTATGGGCTACACAGCAACGTCTGATATGAATAATCAGGTAAGGATTCGATTTAATAGGAAGGAAGAAGCGATTGCTTTTGCGCGTAAGAATGCTATCTCTTACCGTGTAGAAAAGAAACATACATCGATTCGACGTTCTATTTCTTATTCTGATAATTTTCGCAGTGATCGGCAGCATTCTTGGACACATTGAATTGAAGATGCTATTTTGAATTGAGAAAATAATCAGTTGGGTCCCGTAGCTCAGCTGGATAGAGCAACGGCCTTCTAAGCCGTAGGTCACAGGTTCGAATCCTGTCGGGATCGCCATGTTTAAATATATTGATAGGCTATAAAAATTTAGAGAGTTTTCTTTTTATTCTGTTAGCTTATTTCTCTGTATACTCCCGAACCTTTTTGATGTTTTTTGTAGATTTTGTTGCTAAATGCTTTCTTTTGGCTATTTTAGTATAAAATGATTCTATTTTATCTTTTTTCAGTAAAAATTGCTTTCGATTGCTGAAACTATAGCATTGCATTTTCTTACTGCGTGTTGCTACTACATTACATGCTTTAGGAAACAGATTGCAAAATTTTTTTTACGAGATTCTTTTCATCTTTCTGAAAATGAATATTTTATTTCTTAGATTAGATTTAAGCATTGCGGCTAATGCTGGTGAAATTACAAAAAAACATCTATTGTAATTTTTTTTATTTTTTGTGAATAATATTATTACGTTTTTCAGCATGTTTATATAATTTATTACCTAATACCAGTTCCTCTTATGACGTATAAGAGAGAAGACGGTTTTGATTGATTCAATATAAATAGGTTTAAAATGAGAAAACATTACGATATTCGGATTTCTCATTCAACGAGGCTGTTATTACGTTTGTGATACTTTTAGATGGCTTCCTCCAAGAGGCGCTATCAGAACGTAAAAAATATTAAAAACACTCCGTAAAGCATGCCCTTTGTAGAGGCATGTTGCAAAATCTTATTTCCGAATCTTTATTTATGCATCCCGTACCTTGAAAGAATACGATAACTCAATAATTTATTTATACTATAAAGTTGAATGGTGGGCGTGACAGGGATTGAACCTGTGACCCCTACGATGTCAACGTAGTGCTCTCCCGCTGAGCTACACGCCCATTCATTGATGTTGCATACATCATATAGAATGACAAACGTCAATGCCTAATTTCATTTTCTCTTTTATCAGACATGAATAATTTAAAAAATATCCTTTTAAGCAGCTATAAGAATCTTTTCAACCTCATTTACCAGATCACGTAAGTGAAATGGTTTAGAGAGTACTTTTGCATCAGGAGGGGCATCACTATTTGAATTGAGTGCAACCGCTGCAAAGCCTGTAATAAACATTACGCGTAAATCAGGGTCAATTTCAGTAGCGCGTCGTGCGAGTTCGATGCCGTCCATCTCTGGCATCACAATGTCAGTAAGGAGAAGAGAAAAAGGCTCTTCTTGTAAACGTTCATATGCGCTAATGCCATTATCGAAGTCGGCGACTTCGTAGCCTGCACGTTCTAAGGCTTTGACTAGGAAGCGACGCATATCGTTATCATCTTCTGCGAGCAGGATTCGTTTCATGATTATGTTCCAATAGCTCCATTTGTCAGAGTTTTTGCCGCATCAATTATACAATATAGAGTATTTATAAAAAAGATGGTAAAATGCTCATAATTGAAATGAATGGCAAAATGGTTAATTTTTACATTCTTATTCAGAATACAGCATATTCGTTGTGAGTTGGTTAAATTCGAAATGTATGTACTTTAAAAAAGGAGGGACTTGCAAAATATTTTAAGATAATTCATTGTTATTTTTTCTTTTAATTTTTTTCATTCTTAACAGAACTCCATTAAAAAACTTATGAAAATCATTACTGTAGAGACTACCTATATTAGAAAATTAGAAGAATATTATGTTAATTTGTTGTTTTAAAAAATTTATATTACAAAATATATTTTTTATAGTTATTTGTATTTTATAGATATTTTAAAATAAATATTATGAACAGCGTTTTTTTAGAGTATTTTATTTAAATGGATAAAAACTGTTATTTTTATAGATATAATATAAAATAACAACTTAATAATAAATAAAAAACAGTATTTTGATGTTTTATTTATAAAGATGTATAATTTTTATTAAATCCGTTTATTTTATTTATTTTTATTTAAATTTATATTAATAATATAAAATATTTTTATTTATATAAGTATAATTTTATATATAATTATTTTTTTATTTTATAAATTATATTATTATTTAAATAATATCGTTTAATATAATGATATACTTTGTATATTAGGTATTTTTTAGAGGATGTAATGAATATTTAGCTCATGGCTTGCATGTAGAGTCTATAAAAAGAATCATGTGAGTTGTTAAAAGAGGCTATCTACTGTATCAAAGAAGTCTTTATAGATTGACGTTGCTCGTAGAAATTTTTGTTTTGATGGAGCAAGCGGAAGTGAAGGTCTCATGTTATTTTACAGATACATTATCGGGAATAAAAGCATCAAATGCAGCCCAAAATTGTTTTTTGTAATCTTCGTTAACCATAATTGTATCAAGTTCAGCGCCTGTAATAGTAATATTTTCTGTCAGACGTGTGTGTTGGCATAATTGCCGCACTTCAATATTGTTTGCAATATTTTTTTGATTGGCGAGAATAAAGAGTGTTGGGATTTGTAAATGCCCGTGAAGTAGATTTTTTTTCACAGAATCAATCGCATTAAATACCGATGCCATCCATAGGGATGTTGGGGGATTAATGAAAGGGAAGGACACTTTTTGAGCGTGTTTTAATTGCATATTTTTTAGTTTTTTTTCATTTCTCGCTGGTATGAAGCCAAGACCTATATCAGAAAGAAATTGTGTTAACTTATGTTGAAAACCATTTGTTTTATTGCCGAATGGAGCAAAAAGGGGAGAAACACAGAGCAATTTATTAAACTGATGATTAATAAGATCTAATCCGCTCAGTGCTATCAATCCACCTATGCCATAGGCTAGCATAGAGTAAGGTGGCGGACAATTAGGATAAACAATATTTTTAAGAAATTCATATAAATCATTAATATCATTATTTATATCAAAATAATAATGTCGGCTTTGTTTTCTTGTTTTAAAGGATGTCTTTTCTTGATCAAACCAGTCAAATATTGCCGTATGAAAACCACGTTTAGAAATTTCATTTATTGGTAAAAAATATTTTTCTAAAATATTTGCGTAGCTTTTGAGAATAACAATTGTTCCCTTAGATTTTTCTAATTCAGGATATGTTATCGCAAAACGGATTTCGCGATCTATTGCTATTTTAAAGGTGCTATGATGAATATTAGGAGGAGTAGATTCCCAGTCTATGCGATAAAGAGGTGTTTCCAATTGACATCCTTTACAGTAGTATTTCTGCAACTTAGTGCAACGTGAGATAATGAGATGACTTTGACTATTTATGTAATGAGGAAGAAGGATTAAGAAAGGGGTATGGTACTTTTTAGATAGTTTTTATCAATTCAGGTACAAAAGAGTTGAAATGAGGAAAAACAATTACCAGATAATATAGTGTGGTTGCCGTGAAGGGACCACTGGTTCACAAGTAAGTTTGCCATTTGGGAACTTTGTGAATCAATTATAAATTATAGTCGCTCTAGAGGAGGGCAATATTATGCGTCAAGTAGATTTTTCACCATTTTATCGTTCCACAGTAGGTTTTGATCATCTTTTTAACTGGTTTGATTCTAGAACACAACCAGACGAAGTTTCTTCTTATCCGCCTTATAATATCGAGCGTTTAACTGAAGATTCTTATAGAATTTCTATGGCTGTTGCTGGTTTTTCTCAAGATGAAATTGATATTGAAACGCATTGTAACCAGTTGATCGTTAAAGGAGACAGAAAGCCTGAAAATGATAATGAAGAACGAGAATTTCTTTATCGAGGTATTGCTTCGCGTGCTTTTGAACGGCGTTTTCATTTGGCTGATCATGTTAAAGTTATTGGAGCAGAACTTGGAGATGGGCTTCTTCATATTCAGCTTAAAAGGGAGATGCCAGCTGAATTAAAACCTAAAAAGATAACCGTACAGATGTCACCATCCATTACAAAAAATGATAATAGCAACAGTATCGCATAAAGAAAATTTAGAAAATATGAGATCGAATAATTATACATTTTTCTAAAGAATGAAATAACGCGAGACAAAAGGTCTCGCGTTTCGTATGTGTTTTCCTAAGAACGAAGCGCATTTAAATAAAACAGCTTATCTCGAATTTATGATAAAATATCATTGCACATTATTCTTTGTTGAAGAAAAAGTTCATGTGTGTGCAATTGAAATACATAATAATTCACTTTTTAAGTAAGCTTATTTTATAGCTTTTTAAAAATGGTCGGAGCGGCGGGATTTGAACCCACGACCCCTTGACCCCCAGTCAAGTGCGCTACCAAGCTGCGCTACGCTCCGAGTTCGTGTAAAACGATTAAATGACTGTTTCTTTAAAGGCAAGAGAAAAAATAAACAGAATAAAATCTAAAATGCTCTTGCACTTAGAGCTTTTGAAAAAAAATTTGGACATCAATATTTTGTTGTTAATTCAAGATAAGTAACGAATCTATAAAATTCTTTGTGATCATTAAATTTTTAGTTCTATAGTTAATAGATGTATGCATTTAATTACTTTTGCAGATTATAAGGGGATAAGATTAGTGACTTTAGGGGTATGCATTGGAAAAGGAGGGGAGAAAATGAATGTGGGAGGTATATTTTTTCCTTACCTAATCGTTACTTTATCTAAAAAGATAAAGACTTTCAAAGGAAGAGAAGTGAATGTATGGTTTTGAAAAGTTTTCGTTTTTTTAGAGTTTTTATAGATGAGGTATTTTGCATTTTATGTGGATAAAAAATTGTAAGTTTTGGATTGTATAATCACAAGTCTCATTTTACGGGTATGTATTTTTATCCAAACAAACAAGGTCACAATGCTTTAATTTATGTTTTGTTTTTTTTCTAAAAGATCAGATAAAATATTATAGAGGAAAAACTTTCAAAGTGTCTATTGAACTAAGAAAAGAGTAAAGAATGAGCCGTTTTTCGGTAATAAATTTGACGCAAGCAGCAGTGGATCGTGTTAAAGCGATTATGGATGCAAAAGATGCACAGGGTATTCTTGTTGGTATCAAAAAAGGTGGTTGTGCAGGGATGGAGTATACAATTACTCTTGTCAAAGAAAAGGGGATAGATGCGGACGTTGTTGAAGTGAATGGTGCCCGTGTTTTTGTAGCACATGATGCGGTATTATTTTTATTAGGGACGCAGATGGATTATGAAGTGACAACGCTGCGGTCTGGTTTTGTCTTTAAAAATCCTAATCAAGTTTCAGCATGCGGGTGTGGAGAATCGGTGGAACTTCGTCCTGCTACGCAGGATCAATATAAAACAAATTGAGCTGAGCTAAATTATAATTTAGTAATTTTAGAGGGGCTTGTTCTTTTAGGTAGAAGAAATCTACTATTTTTTATTGTTCATTTTTAGCTTGCTTCCAAAGTGCTTCCATTTCCTTCAAAGATGCATCAATGAGTGTTTTAGATTGAGTGGATAGCTTTTCTTCAATATAGGCAAAACGATTTCGGAATTTTGTATTTGTTTTTTTTAATGCTTTTTGTGAATCAATCGCTAAGTGGCGTGCCAAATTGAGGAGAATAAAGTAGAGGTCTCCAAACTCTGCTTCTATTTCTGAAATTTTCTTATTTTTGATGGCTTCTTTGAGCTCTTCGAGTTCTTCTTCTATTTTTGCAAAAACTTTATCACTCTCTTGCCAATCAAAACCCACTTTCGCCGCTGCTTCTTGTAAAGCAAGCGCTTCTTGGTTTGCTGGCTGGATTGGTTTTACTTTTGCGAGTATGCTTGTGGAGGAATTGTTGTTTTTTTCTTCACACATTCTTTTTTGTTCAACCTGTTCTCTTTTTTTTATATATTCCCACTCTTCTTTTATAAATCCTCGTTTTTTTTGCTCAGCATTTCCAAAAACATGAGGATGGCGTCGAATCATTTTTTCCGTGATTGCATAAACAACATCTTCAAAAGTAAAGCTGCCTTCTTCTTGTGCTATGGTAGCATGATAGACAACTTGTAAAAGAAGATCCCCAAGTTCTTCACAGAGATCCTTTCGATTTTTTCGTTCAATAGCATCGATGACTTCGTAAACTTCTTCGAGCATATAGGGTATGAGGGATTCAAAAGTTTGTTTTTTATGCCAGATACAACCATTATCAGAGTTTCGTAATGCAGTGATAATTGCAGTGAGATCTTTGATATCTTTTGAGGCTAACATTTTGCACTTCCTTTGTAAGCAATAGAGCTTATGTTAGATGTCCCAACGTCTATGTAACCACATCCATTGTCCAGGATATTCACGGACCCAAGATTCAACAATATCATTTAATTTTTGTGTAGAAGCAGCTATATCGATATCATTTTTTTCATCACGTGGAAGTTCTACATGTTCATATAACTCTAAACGATGACGTCCACTAGGCAAACGAATACAACGTGCTGGATAAATATCACAGTCATATTGTCGAGCAAGTTTTATAATTAAGGGGTTTGTTTTAAGAGGTCTGTTAAAAAAAGTCCCCATGACACCGCGGCGAAATTTTTGATCAACGAGCATACCAACATTTTCACCTTCTTCTAATTTGGCTGCTAATGCCCATGCTGCACCGGCCTTGGAGGGAACAAGATGTCCCATAGAAGTTTGTCGTGCTTTAAGGATTCGTTTGGCAACATAGGGATTATTGGGTGGTCTAAATAATACTGTAACATTAAGATCAAAACTTTGTGCGCAAATAGGCAGAAGTTCAAAATTTCCAGTATGTGCGGTGAAAAAAATATGTGGTTTTTTTTCATTTTTTAATCGCTCAAATATTTCAATGCCTTTAACCTCAATGAAACCTGGCTCGTCTGCATGAGGATCAAAATCAAAAATTTTATCAAGAAAAATATATTCGGCTAGGAAACGTCCTATATTTTCCCACATTTCTATTGCAATCACATGGAGTTCTTGCTCTGTTTTTTCTGGATATGCACTCCTAAGGTTTGCAAGTGTGATTTGATGACGATGTACAAGGGGACCAATTTTTTTTGCTAACCAAGCAAAAAAAGAAATTCCCATTTTGGCTGGAAAACATTTTAGAATAAATAAAGAACCAAAGAGCAGATATGCCCATAACAAGTAGGATATTTTTTTAGCTATAATTTTAATACGATATATGAGATTTTTAAGAGAAAGCTTCATCATGATTTAATCGATTTTAAGGATAATTTTACCAAAAACATCACGACTCTCCATTCGTTTTAAAGCTGTATCAATTTCATCCAGCCCAACAATTGTATCAATGACAGGGTGCACGGCTTTTTGTGCCATTTTTTGCATGGCATTGTTCATATTTTCCATACGGCAGCCAAATGAACCGAATATCTTAAGCTGTTGCTGGAATAATTGCATGAGATTTATTGGTGCTGAAACACCAGAGGTAGAACCGCAAGTCACTAAGCGTGCTCCTTTTTTCATACATAACAGAGAACCGTTCCATGTATCGACACCAACATGCTCAAAAACAACGTCAACACCTTTTTTTTGGGTTAATTTACGCACTACACCTTCAAAACGATCTTTACGATAATTAATCACATGATCTGCCCCAAGAGCGTGCGCTTTTGCAATTTTTTCATCTGAACCTACAGTTGTGATAACTGTACAGCCCATGTGTTTTGCAAGTTGAATGGCTGCAGAACCAATACCTGAGCCACCAGCCTGTACTAGGATTGTTTCTCCTGCTTGTAGTTTTGCGTTATCGAAAAGCATATGTTCTACGGTACCAAAAGTAATTGGAGCAACAGCTGCTTGCAATTCATCACATTGGAGAGGGGCTGGAACTAATAAACGTGCTGGCAAATTGACAAGCTCACACGCAAATCCATCAAGGTGAAAACCGTAGACTCCCTTTACATTACTGCAAAGATTATCCCGTCCTTCATGACAAGCTTGGCATATTCCGCAGGTTTGTGCACCATAAATTGAGACAATTTGTCCAAGTTGGAGATGTTCAACGCCATCTCCTATTTGTATAACCTCACCAGAGGCTTCAGCACCAATGATGAGTGGCATTTTTCTTTTCGCAAAGGCCATGCCACGCCATCCCCATACATCAATGTGATTAAGGGCAACAGCTTTTATCCGTACCGTTACTTCACCTAGGCTCGGTGGAGATGGCGAGGGAATATTGGTGATTTCAAGCCGACGTTCATCGAAGAGTTGCAGTGCACGCATTATTATCCCCCTTAAATATATTATTGGTTAGCGTTATAAAATTTTATTATTAAAGGATTATCCTTTATATGCTGTGATAACAAGACTCGTATTTTGACCACCAAATCCAAAAGAGTTTGACAAAACCGCATTAACACAGGCTTTACGGCTATGATGAGGAACAACATCTAAAGGGATAGCAGGGTCAGGATTATCGTAATTTATTGTCGGTGGAAGTATCCCCGATTGAATGGTTAAAAGCGAAAAAACGGCTTCTATTGCACCAGCAGCAGTTAATGTATGCCCAATCATTGATTTATTAGAAGAGACTGGAATATGCTCTAACTGATCACCGAAGACTGTTGATAACGCAAGATATTCCATTTTCTCATTTTCAGGTGTTGAGGTTCCATGTGCATTAATATAGTCAATTTCATTGATGGTTATTTGTGCATCGTCTAAGGCTTTACGAACGGATTCAATTGCTGGTGATGCATCAGGTTTTGAACGTGTACGGTGAAAATCATCGGCTGTTTCTCCACAGCCAGCTAAAATTCCTAAAACTGTAGCGTTACGGTTTAATGCGCTTTGAAGAGATTCAAGAACAAGAGCGCCTGAGCCTTCTGCCATAACAAAACCATCTCGATCACGGCTAAAGGGTTTTGCTGCTTTTTCTGGAGGCTCATTCTGAGTTGAAAGAGCAGATAGTAGCGAAAAACGAATAAGAGATTCTGCTGAAACTGACCCATCTGTCGCAATTATGAGAGCACGATTTGTCTCTCCCCGTCGAATAGACTCAACACCTAATTGAATTGCTGTTGCACCAGATGCACAGGCAGTGGAAAGTGTAACAGGAAGTCCTTTTGTACCGAATGTTTTTTGAAGTTTTTCTGCAATTGCACCAAATTGTGTGGTTTCAAAAAGCGTTTCATGGAGTTTATGCTTACAGACTTTAAGAAGATGTGCATAAGAAGGCTCATTATTGAATTCTTCCTCTTGATCAAGACTAAAACGTGCTTTCCATTCAAGTTCAACAGGAGGAGCAGCTAGAAAGAGTGGTCCATTAAAATTTGTTTTATCAATAGCAGCTTGTTTTAAAGCTTCTTCAGCAGAAAGATGCGCAAGCTTTTCAGAGAGAGCTGAAGCACCAAGCGTACTTTCTTTGAGGAAATCAATTGTTCCAGCAATATATGTATTTAATCCCTCAACGGGAAAACGTGTTATTTTGTGGATACCGCTTACACCGTTTGTTAATTTTTGCCAATTTTCATGTTTCCCTTGTCCTAGTGATGTGACAATGCCTGCACCAGTTATTGCTACAAGTGGACGCCCAAAATGATCATGATATTTCACTATAGAAATTCCCCTTCAAACAGCTGTAAGACGTACGATACCTTCAGCTCTTTTTATACCAATAGTTGTCACAAATATTTCATGTACTTCTTTAAGAAAAGGTTTTTCATGAGGACTTAACGCTGGAAAACAGTGTTTTTTTTCAATTGCAAGTGCTGCAAGAGCAAGTGCTAGAGGAAATTGTGCTTCCCGCATATAGCCAAATAACGTTGTAATACCGCGATAAGATAGATTAGCATCATCAAGAGCATTTTGTTCTGCTTTTGTTGCTTCATGAGCACCAGAGGCTGCTGAAATGGCTAAGGCAGATTTAGTGCCCACAGTTTTTAACATTGTTGCAATTGATTCTCTAAGTGAAGTTTTGGTTCTATCTATTTGGTCTGTAACAATTTGACTAATTTCAGCATAAGCACGTGCGTTACGTTTTTTCGCATGTTCTCCACTTTCAAGAACGAAGAAAATACCACCAGAACCGGTTATAATACCGCCGCCAGGGTGAACTTTACGATCCCACACTGGGCTCCACCCATTATGAGTTAAAAGACCACCAAGCTCATGTGCTAACAACATATCATAACTTTGTGCATTATAGGAACTTCCTACAAGAGCATGGGTACTTTGTCCCGATTTAATACGGGCTACAGCAACTTGAAGTGCAGAAAGTCCACTACCTTCTTCTCCCATAAATGTGCGAGATGATCCAGTGACTTTATGAACAATTGAAATGTTTCCTGCCAGAAGGTTTGAAAGTTGTGCCAAAAATAATGTTGGACGAAGTTCGGTTGCAAGAGCAACATTTAACATAGAGGCATGATCGACGACTGCGCGCGCTTTAGAAAGGATTTGTGTATCAACAGTAATATCACGCTCTCCTCCACTTGCTGCTACGATCATATCCATTGTTGAAGTGAATTGCTCATTATTTTTCATACCGGCGTCATCAAGAGCAAGACCAGCCGCATAAGTACCAAGACGTTGCCATGTTCCCATTTGCCGTTGATCACTTTTTTTAGGAATTTGTAAACTCCAATCAACTTCGGGCAATTTATGAACTGTGTAGGGCGAAAAAGTTGTATAATCTAGGTTTGGTTGACGGGCTGGATCATTTAAGAGATTCCAATGTTGATCAGTTCCTTCTCCCAGAGAGCTTATGAGTCCTATACCAGTGATGAATACAGATTGATCATGCATGATGAAAAAAATTACTCCGCCTGTTTTAAGGCAACGAGATCATCAATTTTTGCACAAAGGTTTTTAAGAACAAAGTATTCTTCCGTTGCAACTGTACCTTCGTTGACTTCTTGCGTCCATTGTTCTAGTGGAACTTTTATTCCGAAAGCTTTATCAATAGCGAAAACAATATCAAGAAAATCAAGACTATCAATTCCCAAATCGTCAATTGTATGACTTTCAGGTGTAATTATATTGCGATCAATTTCACTGATTTCTGCAATAATATCAGCAACTTTATCAAACGTAGCAGACAATACACGGATTCCTTATTATAGAGTTAGTAAATTCAAAATACATTTAATACTGTTCTTCTAGCCTTTTTTCTCTTTAAAAAAAAGCCTTAATCCAGAATATAACTGTCTTTTCTATAGAGAAAAGAGGTTTACAGTACATAAAATACTATATCTCAATATTTAAAAAACTTTGAAATTTTATTGCGCATTTATTTTACGAGACTATTTTTTCTATTGGCAGCAAGGACAGCAAGGGCTGTTATATTAACAACTCCCCGTGAAGTTACTGAAGGCGTTAAGATATGGGCGGGACGTGCTGCCCCGATTAGAATAGGACCAACATGGAGTGCATTTGTAAGGCTTTTAACAGTGTTGAGCGTGATATTGGCTGAATCAAGTGTTGGAAAGACAAGTAAATTAGCTTCACTTTTAAGACGAGAATCAGGGAAAACACGATCACGAAAAACTTTGGAAAGGGCAGCATCAGCATGCATTTCACCATCTGCTTCTAAATCAGGGTGTAATTTGGCAAGAATTTCTGTTGCACGTCGCATTTTACGCGCACTTTCTGTGTTTTTAGAACCAAAGTTTGAGTGTGATAATAAGGCTGCTTTTGGTGTTATTCCAAATGCTTCAACTTCTTGAGCTGCCAACACAGTCATTTCAGCGATTTCTTCTGCAGAAGGATTTTCATTGACGTAAGTATCTGTAAGGAAAAGAGTACGTTGTTGAGAGATAAGCAAACTCATAGCAGAAAAACGGTGAACATGAGGATCAAGACCGATAATTTGTTCAATCAATTCAAGTTGGCGTTCAAAGCGTCCTTCTAAGCCGCAAATCATCGCGTCTGCTTCTTCACGCATGACGGCGAGGGCAGCAATGGCTGTTGTTGATGTTCTTACTACTGTTTTTGCCATTTCAGGCGTAACACCACGTCTTCCTGTATAATGAAAAAATAAATTAACATAATCACGAAAACGTGGATCATCTTCAGGGTTTGTTAATTCAAAATCTATACCAGGACGAATTCTCAAACCAAAGCGTTTTAATCTTGCTTCTACGACATGTGGACGACCGATAAGGAGAGGTGTTGCCGTTTGTTCTTCAATGACAATTTGTGCTGCACGAAGGACGCGTTCATCTTCACCATTCGCATAAATGACGCGTTTACGTTTTGCTGTTTTTGCTGCAGCAAAAACAGGTTTCATTGTTAAACCAGAAAGAAAGACAAATCGATTGAGGATATCATAATAGGCTTCCATATCTTCAATGGGACGAACGGCGACACCCGTTGCCATTGCTGCTTTAGCAACAGCAGGAGCAATACGCAGTATTAAACGCGGATCAAAAGGAGAGGGGATCAAATAGTCTGGACCAAAACTCGGGGGTTCTTTTGAATATGCGCGTGCCACAACATCTGAAGTTTCTTCACGTGCAAGGGCAGCAATCGCATGAACAGCAGCCATTTTCATTTCTTCATTAATTGCAGTAGCACCTACGTCTAATGCACCACGGAAGATATAGGGAAAACACAGTACATTATTAACTTGATTGGGATAATCAGAGCGCCCTGTACAGATCATTGCATCTGGCCGCACGGAGCGTGCTTCTTCGGGCATAATTTCTGGTACTGGATTAGCCAGCGCTAAAATGAGTGGATTTTGAGCCATTCTTTTAAGATATTCAGGCTTTAACACACCACCCGCAGATAAGCCCAGAAAAATATCTGTATTATCAATAATATCAGATAAAGTTCGTGCGTCTGTTTTTTGGGCGTAATTGTCTTTCCAACGATCCATAAGGGTCTTGCGACCTTCATAAACAACACCTTCTAAGTCACTAAGCCAAATATTTTCAACTTTTGCCCCAAGACGGACCAAAAGATTAATACAAGCTAGGGCCGCAGCGCCTGCACCTGAGGTAATTATTTTTGCATTTTCAATTTTTTTTCCTGAAAGATTTAAGGCATTTAATACAGCCGCAGAAACAATAATAGCAGTTCCATGTTGGTCATCATGAAAAACTGGAATATTCATCTTAGCGCGCAGTTTTTCTTCGATTTCAAAACATTCAGGAGCCTTGATGTCTTCAAGATTGATACCACCAAATGTAGGTTCTAAAGTCGATACCGTTTGTACCATTTGTTCTATATCGGATGCATCAATTTCAATATCAAAGACATCAATATTCGCAAATTTTTTGAATAAAACGGCTTTACCTTCCATAACTGGCTTTGAAGCAAGTGGGCCAATATTTCCTAAACCAAGAACAGCAGTTCCATTGGATATAACAGCGACTAAATTAGAACGGGAGGTATATTGAGCAGCAAGATTAGGATCTTCATGAATTGCAAGACATGGTGCAGCAACACCTGGAGAATAAGCAAGAGCTAAATCACGTTGGTTATCAAGAGGTTTTGTTGCTTGTATTTCCAATTTTCCAGGTTTAGGGTACTGGTGATAAAAAAGTGCGGCACTGTCAAGTTCAGCTTTTTGTGAACTGAAATTACTATTTCGTTCTCTAGACATTTTTATGATATCCAAGTTAGTGTATGTTTATACTGAGCGTTCCATCTACGATAAGGTTTTGTCTACTATAGATCCTCATTTCTCTGCATATCAAAATGCATGGGCATGAGTAAATTCTCCTGGATCGTAAAACCAATTTGATGCTTCTTTTTGTTTGTGCGCGTAAATAATTTTGTTGATAGCAGCACGTTTGTTTTTCTTTCCTTAATAAAACACGTAAAAATTAATTAGTTTACAAAAAAATGAAATATTTCTTAATGCTTACATTACCAAGTCATTATTTTTTTTGCAATGCTTACAAAATAAGGAAAACACAGAAGAGCTTTTCCTATTAATTTCATCCATTTTTTATAAAATATATATTTTATTTAAAATTCTATACGTAGGTAAAAGAAGTTTTAAACAACAATTTAAAAGTTATAAATTTTTTATTCAAATATTTTAAAGGTAGTTGAAACGTTAAGAAGAGAAATTGTGTTGTTTATTGTTCAATAGAATTTCTAATAGTGAAAGCTTTATTTTTTATATACTGATAAGTATATGTTTTAAGCAACGAAGATGTCGCTGAAATAGCTGTAATTGCGCATTCTATACATGAAGTTCATATATTCCATATAACGCTTTTCTTTATAATTTATAATGAATCATCTTGTATATTGGATGGGAAATTTGAATACAATAAAATCCATTCATTTCAAATTCACCTAATATAACAAAAATATTGACTTACATATTTCAAGGAAGAGCAATATGTGAGTAAAAAATCTTTAAGAAAGGAATAAAAATGTTTCTTATGAATTGTTTTCATAAAAACGCATGAAAAAACATTGAGAGGTAGCAAATAAAATAATATTGTTAGAGCTTTATGTTTTTATGAAACTATGAAAAAAAAGATTAAGAGAAGAATAAAGAAGTAGGAAATATGTTTTATTATTCTTAGAATGCTATGCTGTTTGATAAGTTATTATGCTTCTTTAGGATTATCGTCTAGGATATCAAAGAAAATCGCATGCCAATTATCCCAGCCTTTGAAAGCTACAGTTGAAAGCAAAGTACTCTATGATGAGCCATTAAAACAACTGGAGAGAGAAAGTGGAAAAAATATTTTTTCCCACTTTTCTTATTTGTTTATTGAATACGGCCACTTGCATGAGCAAGCATGGTATAAACTTTTCCGGTATCTGATATCAGGTATTTGCGCACTGAGCTGGAAGAACTAGAACTGCGCGATATATCACGTAAGAGCTTTTCGAAATCTGTAACATATTGATTCACTGAACGTTTAAACTCAAAATCGCTCATATATTTTTTCTTAATCATTTCAAATATTGTTTTTCCACTCAAGGTGTAAAGACGTTCTGTTACAATGTTTTTTTGTCCACGTTGATAATGATCCCATAGCTCAACAATGGCATTATGATTAATCGCTTGCACTATACCAGATGCTAATGAGTTAAGAGAGGTGTTTGCAGGACGTGGTTTTGTTTGCACAGACGTTAAAACAGCATCACTAGGGGCGTCATAAAATGTTTCTTCACGTGAAGCTCTTTCTAAGAGATTCGATACCCATTTATTTGGTCTTTTTTTGCTTTGATCTTGTTGCAAAACAGGTTTAGGTGGTACGATCTTTTTAATGGTTTCAGGGGAACTATCACTTCTTTGATTAAACATTGATGATGTAGGAAATGCCGATATCAGCTGTTTTTGCAAATCCTTTTGATCATTTTGTATAACACTGACTAAATCTTGTAACGCTGTAATCTGTTCATTCAAAGCTGTGCGAATTGTTTGCGTTGTTTCTTTTGTTTTTTCTGGAAGTTTTTTTACATTTTCATTGATATCATTATTAATCTTTGAGAGCTCTAAACGAACTTCATCAGCGGAGCGACGTATATTTTCTGCTGCTTCTGAAAAACGCGTTGATGCTTCACTAACAAGTCCATTAAGTGATTGTTGGAATGAATTTGTGGAGTTACGCGCATTCTTATCAGAGCGTTCAAGTGCTAAGTTGAAGATTTTTTCATAATGCTCAATCATTTGATTAATTTCATGAGACTTTGAAACAAGTGCATCACTTAATACAGAAAGCGTATTATGTTTTTCTTCAAGTGTTGCACTAAGTGAATTTTCAGACTGTTCAAGAACGTGAATAGTTTGGGTGAGTGTTTTTGCATGTTCACCAAAACTGCTTGTTATATGATTAATTTGTTCAAAGGTATTCTCTGAGAGTCCTTGCAGAATTTCAACATTATTGTTGAGTGCTTGATTTGAGGCTGTTAAACGCTCTGCTACTTGGTTTGTATTACGGAAAAAATTATTCGTCGTTTCACTAAACTGACCATCAATATTTTGAACAGCTGATAATAAAACATTACTATTTTCGTGAAAATTGTAAATTGATTGATTCAACTGTTTTAAGATGGATGAGACATTATTAACAAGCTCTTCCTTCATCGCTGTTACTGTTTGAAGTGTTTCGGAGTTAGCTTTGGTCAAGCTATTCACTAAAGATTCATTATGTGCATAAATTCTTTGTTCAGCATTTTGTGTAGAGAGAGAGAGTTGTTCACCGATATGCTGTGTTAAAGAATCAATAGATTCTGTCGTATTTTGCGCTGCTTGATTTAAGTAATTTGTCAGCTCTGTTATTTTTCCAACATGTTCTGAAACTTGTGTCGCTGTTTGATTTCCAGCATCTTCCAGACGGCTCGTTACATCAGAAAGCTGATGTCCTAAATTATTTTTAAGATTTTGCATAGAGTGATGAAGAACATCACAGCGTTCATTAAGAACTTGTTCTATTGCTGTTGTTGATGTGTGAATAGTTTCATTCAATAATGCTTGTGCATTATGACTGGCTGTTGCGAAAGCTTCGACAGTATGCGCTGTTTGTTCAGACAGAACGGACAGAACTTTTTCACTGGTATCATAAACAGTTTTTTTGACATTTGATACAATGCGATTGCCTGATTCTGAGAGAATATTTTCTGCTTGGGCAGTAACATTTGTAACAGATGAAAGAATTTGTTCACTCGTAGAAGAAAGAATATCAGAAGCTTTTATAATCTTATTATGCAGGTTATCTGTAACTGTATTAACAGAGTCTTCTAAAGTTACACGCATATTGTCAACACTGCTTTCCAGCGCTTGTTGAATTACCTGACTTTGCTCATTATTAAGCATGAGAGACGTTTTTAACGTGTCAGAACGTTCCTCAATAACAGATGTTTGCATATCAATGGCTTCACAGATTTGGCTAAACTTTTCAGATAATGTTTCCTCTAGCGTTGTTGTCCGTTCAAAAATTTTGTGTGCACGATCTTCTAGATCTGTATCGAATGATTCCATACGTGTTTCAAGGGTTTCAAAGAAAACTCCACTCGATTGAGAGAGGGTATTCTTTAAAATTTCGGCATGGCTTTCAAGGTTTTTGATATGATCTTGAACCGTTTCAGTAATGTTTTTATTATTGGCAACAATTGCACTCTCAACTAAATCTATTTGTTGTTTCAATGCAACATCAACACGTATATCACTTTTTGCAATGAGGTTATGGATTGTTTCCATGCGTTGCTCAAGTGTGCGTGCTTGATCGGCAAGAACTTCATTGAGAGAAAAACTATTAATCGCTAAAGAATCGCGCAGAGCATCGGCACGGATATCAATATTTCTCGCTTGTGCTTCTAAAGCATCTTGGGTTGTATTACAGCTTTGTACAATGACGTCTTGTAGCTTTTCAGTGCATTGAATGATGTTTGTAATATGATTTTCAGCTTGTTTATCAACAACTTGAACATTATCAGCCAAAACTTTTTCAATATGAGAAGTATTTTGGGACAAAACATCAATTTGATTTCTTAATGTATCTGCAATTTTATTCTTCTCGTTATCGAGCATGTCTGCCATAAGAGCTCGTTGATCAGAAAGTTGTACTTTAAAATCTTGTGAACGTTCTTGTATGATATCAACAATGGCATTGTCGACATATTGAATTTCTTCTCTCAGACTTTCTTTACTTTTATCAATTGCAGAAAGAATAGCTTCACGTCCATTTGTAAATGCATGGGTAATGTCTGCTGTTTTTTCTTGGAGGTTTTCATTTATTTTCAAGACATGAGATTCCAAGAAGTTACCAAGTTTTTCAGCATTATCCTCTAAAGCCTGACTGCGTTCTATAAAGGAATCAATAATGGAATCACTATGTTCTTTAAGAGAAAGATCAACAGTTGCTAAACGTTGTTCAAAGGCTCCAATTGCTTGCGAGGTTACGTTATCAAATTTAGAAGAGAGTTTATGTGCTTGGTCGTCGAGCTTTAAGATCTTCTCATCAAAATTCTGTAGAGATTGATTATTACGATCAATAAGAGCTTTATCCAAGGCTTTAAACTTTTCATCGACAGCGTGCAAAGTTTGATCTGTTACTGCTTGTATATGTGTTGCAATTTTAGCAACATGTACTTCCGCTTTTTCAGCTGTTTCATTAAAGGTTTTTTCTATTTGTTTTTCATTATGATCAAATCGTTTTGCAAAACCATCGAAGTTTTTTCCTAATTCATGAAAGAATTCTGTGTTTTTCTGCTGAATTTGTGTTGTTGTTTTGTTAAATTTTTCAACAAGCTGATTTGTTACGCCATCACTGGCGTAGGAAAGTTTTTCAACAAGGTCTTCACCTTGTTTTTGTAAAGTTTGAGAAAGGGTTTGTGCAAGTTTTTCAACGTTGGTTACAATGTTAGAGGTAACCAAACCAAATTCATCACTCAGTTGTTCTTGGGTTCCTTTAATTGTTGATTGTACGCGATCTGCGTGATTCAAAATGGCGATGCGTTCATTACTCAATTCTTTGATTAATGTATGGATACGTGATTCATTCTCAGCATAGGCTTGTTCTAAATTGTGAACTTCACCTTGTATGATCGCTTCAAGTTCAACAGCACGTCCGAGGGTACGTTCAATACCTTCGTTCATTGCTGCTACTTCTTCACGAATGGTTTGCCCTATAGCAATAGCTTGTTTTTCAGATAGATGTTGTGGTTCACTAAGGCGCTGTGCAGCATTGGTCATAAGAAGAGCAATATTATGCAAGTCGTTTGAGCGTTTTGTTAATTGAGCAACGCCCCAAGATATAAGGATAGGAATTGCTGTTCCAGCTGCTACAGCAAGGCCTGTTGGGGATGTAACAAAAGTGCTGATATTGGATAAGGAGCTGAGTCCGGTAGGTGCAAGCTTATGCGCAATAAAAGCTCCTCCAGTTGCCCATAAAGCACTAAGCGCTGTTGTATACCAGTAGACTCGAGAGGAAGAACGCTGCTTTAATGGTCCAAAATTTACAGGGGTTGTTATATCATCATTTGCAGGAAGAAGTTTTGTAGACAACAATGTATTATGAACAGTTCCACCTGAAATATCAGGTGAAGGTTTTGGAGAAAAAAGCTGTTCAACAACGGATTTATCAATAACAGCTTCATCATGAATATTAGAAACAAAAGTTGACGTACCGTTTTCAGCAAAAAATTCTTGTTCTGCCATTGCAATTTTTTGAATCAGATCATCGACATTAACAACATTTTCAGAATTATTGGATGATATTGTTTCAAATCCTGTGTTATCGAAATCAAAGTCCATAGCTTTTGTGAGGGCTTCTTCAACTTCAACTTCAAATGTTTGCAATTTTGTTCTGCGTGCCATACTCGCCTCGTACTCTTACAGACGGAAAAGGGATACGTCCTCTTCCACATAATTTCTACATACTAGCTGTTAATTATTTAGAAAGGAATATGCTTAGGGAAAAATTTTGAAAACTTATCAAGATAAAGTTAACGCAGTTTCTTATACCCTGTTTAAAAGTGCTATAAAATGTAACAAAAACAATTTATTATTTGACTCTAATAAAAACAAAAATACTGTTTACAACTTGTGTTTATAAAAAGCTTTATAAATCTATTATTTTTAAGATAAGATGATTTAATGGCGTATATATGGCATATATAATGTTAAAAAAACAGTGAGGTGCGAATGCCTCTTTTTAAATATCGATGATTGTTAATAAATGCTGTTGTTTGCTTACTTTTATTGATTCGAAACAAAGGAGATTTATCATCACAGATATAGCCTGTAATAGCTTAGTATAAATTTTTGCTTTTTAATTGTAAGCTCATAAAAAAGTAAACGTGGAAAAATTTTTAATTTAATATAGCTTTTCGTAAGTTGTACTTTATTATTGCCTTAAAGAGCCGTTTTTTCTCTAATTTCAGTTGTTTGTTGCTGAATTTTGAAGCTTCTACGTTGACAATTGGATATTTTTCAGTCGATATGCATGCACAAATATTTTATGCAATCTAGATAAAGGTGTAAGAATAATGGCAGAGCGATCACAACACCTGCAAGATGTGTTTTTAAATACGGTGCGTAAGCAAAAAATTTCCCTTACAATTTTTCTTGTCAATGGCGTTAAACTCACGGGAATTGTAACTTCATTTGATAATTTTTGTGTTCTTTTGCGCCGAGATGGACACGCGCAATTGGTTTATAAGCATGCTATTTCTACGATTATGCCTGGACAACCTGTACAGATGTTTGAGGGTGAAAGTCCTGAGTAAACATATCATTTAAAGATAGACCTCTTATCCCATTTTAAAAGTACTTAGATTGCTATGATAAATGAAAATGAGAGATTAGGAGGGGTGTTTTCGCAGAATACAGGACAAGTGCGTGCACTTGTTTTGATACCAATTTTTCAAGAAAATAGAAGTGAAAGCTCTTTGAGAGAGTGTTCTATATCTTCTCGTGTTAAAGAATCATTGGGGTTAGCGCGTGCTATAAGGTTAGAAGTTGTTAATTATGAAACGATTAATATTGCAACGCCTCGCTCTGCGACTTTCTTTGGAAAAGGTAAAATAGATGCGTTAACCTGTTATATAGATGAATATTCTATTGAGCTTGCAATTGTAGATCACTTTTTAACGCCAGTACAGCAGCGTAATTTAGAAAAGTTATGGAATTGCAAAGTTATCGATAGAACGGCTTTGATTCTTGAAATTTTTGGTGATCGTGCACGAACAAAAGAAGGGGTTTTGCAAGTAGAATTGGCGCATTTATCCTATCAAAAAGGGCGGCTTGTGCGTAGTTGGACGCACTTGGAAAGGCAACGGGGAGGGCGTGGCTTCCTAGGTGGACCTGGTGAAACTCAAATTGAAGCAGACAGGCGCCTTTTGCAAGGAAAAATTGTTCGTATTCGCCGCGAATTGGAAACGGTTATTAAAACACGTGCTCTTCATAGAGCAAAAAGAAAAAAAACATCTTATCCTGTTGTGGCACTGGTGGGATATACGAATACAGGAAAATCGACACTCTTTAACCGTTTAAGCGGTGCAGATGTTTTAGCAAAGAATATGTTATTTGCAACGCTTGATCCGACTTTGCGCAAAGTTGTGCTTCCCCATGGAAAAACTATTCTTTTGTCTGATACTGTAGGGTTTATTTCTAACTTGCCAACGAATTTGATTGCAGCTTTTAGAGCAACCCTTGAAGAAGTGGTTGAAGCGGATCTCATTCTTCATGTAAGAGATATGTCAGATCTTGATCATCGTGCACATGCCCAAGATGTTTTAGAAGTGCTTTCAAGTCTTGATATCGATATTGATGATACGGAGCATATCATAGAAGTCTGGAATAAGATTGATATGTTGGATGAGCAAGCATTGAATGTTTTACAAGCAAGCGCAAAAACACGATTAAATCCTGCTCTCATGGTATCAGCACTTAAGGGGGATGGACTCGATCAATTATTAAGAGCCATTGAAAAGCGAATTTTTGGAGATGTGCAAAGCATTGAATATCTTTTACAACCTCATGAAATGTCGCTTATTGATTGGTTTTATGAAAACTCTGCGGAAATAGTGCAAGAAGGGCATGATGATGGGTCTATTACCATTAGAGCGGTTGTTACTTCTGAAGCAAAAAAACAACTAGAGAGCCTCAAAAAAAATATGGATTAAGTTCTTTAAAGCTATTGTTGAACATTTGTGCTTAAATTTTATATTTTTATTATCTCAAAATAATATGACAGCAAGTTAAGAGGATAGTTACTACTTTCTCTTAATAAAACAATATGAAGAAGTATTTTGCTGGTTAAAATAAAGATGAGTCTTACATGTAATAAAAGACTGTTCGTATGTACAGTATGGCGAAACATTTTGATTGTTTTGCTATTACAAATCCTGTGTGTATCTTTGATTTGGTTGTATTATTTTGTCCAGCCCCGTGGTTACCAAGCAACTTTAACATTTTCATTATCTGATTCTGTAGGAAAGCCATTACCAACTGAAAAGCAAGACAATGTTATCGGCTTTTTGTTTTCACAGCCTATATTCTCAAATGATTCGCATTTTTCTTTAAGCGCTTCCTATAAGAAAAAAAATCGGGAAAATATTCGTTTATCGCGTCATGGTGATCTTATCAATCTTACTTTTGAAGCTGAGACACTTGAAGCAGCTCAACATGGGTTGGAAACTTGGTTTTCCGCATTTTCACAAGCAATCATAAAACAGAAACAATCCTTATTAAGTGATAAATCAGAAGACCAACAATATGATGATACTGCGATCGTTAATATTGTACAGGGATTTCGTGCATCTGTTGATTCTTTTATTCAGCGTGGTGTAAAGCAAACAGAGCTTCATGATCTTTCGATGCAATTAACGCAAGCAACTTTAAAGCGTATTCATTTAACAAGTTTGAATTCAATGATTAACATGATGCGTGAAAGTGGGCAGTCTTTATTGTCTTTATCGTTTATTGCAGGCAATTCAGCAATTGTTTCTCTTGAATCTAAACGTGATCTTTTGGAAACGCAAAGAGCACATATGGCGGCGCAATTGGGGTGGACTCATCCTCAAATTAAGGCAATGACTGCGGAATTAGAGGCGGTTTCTCATCAATTAAAAAATAAAATTTTACAGATTGTTTATCAAGTTCATTCAGATGAGGTTATTGCAACGGAATTAGAAAAACAGCTTCAAAAAAGGGTGAGTTTTTTTGTAAAAGATCAATCCCAATCTTTGAATGAAATATTTAACGAGTTTGAAAATAAAATAAAAGCAGCAGTTGATGCCCAAAATGAAGCGATGAGCAAGTCTGCTCAACGAAGAGAAAAAATTGTTGATTCATATCCGAGATTGAGTGATGATCCTCTTCTCTTACAAAATACAAATATCCACGTGGTTATGCCAACAACGTTAGCACCAATTTCTTTTATGGCTCTTTATGGAAAAAATATTCTTGTGAGTGCATTGGCCAGCTTCCTTACTCTTTTGCTAGGAATATTGTTATTTTATCCGTGCTTTAGAAGCAAAAAAGACCAACTCTCAGAAGAGGGGTTGAGATCAAAAGAAAATGCTCTTAAGGAAACTGAGAGTATTTCAGTTTCTCAAGAAACAAAAGGTCTTGAAGCTTTTATTACAATAGAGGGATTATCTGATGTTTTGAAATGGCGTGCTTCAACCATTATTTCAATCATTGGACCAGAGGCAGCACGGACAGCGGCAAAACTTTCACTTCATCTCACAAAAGAGAACAAAACAATTTTGTTAGTCGATATTTCTGGTCAACAAATAGAGAAAGTCATTGGTCCACATCGTGGGCTGAGTGATGTTTTAACGGGCAATGCCCAGTTGCATGATGTTATTTACCGTGATTATGATACGGGGGTTGATATTCTCCCCCAGGGGTTAACAAGCGCTGTTTCTGCACAAGATTTTTCAAATGATATTTCTCATATATTACAAGAATTTAAAAAAGAATATGATTTTATCATCCTAGAGATGGCAAGTGAACCCAAATATGGATTTGAGCAATTTGCAGAGCTAACAGATTATTATATTTGTAATACTGTTCTTAATGAACAGGATTGGATGATGCGGATGGTAAGATGCTTTCCAAAGACTGTTTATCGCGTTGTTGCATCATAAGCTTCGTAAAAAAGAAATATGTATCACATGTTATAGTGGTACGCTTGTTTTTTGCTAAAGTTGTAGTACATACTAAAATAGATAACAGAGTTAATGTTTAAATTTTAAAATGCATTTTAGTTGGAGAGAAGCGTGGGGCAATCAGAGATGGCAGTAAAGGAATTAAACAATAGCATTTTAACGCCCGTGCAAAAGAAAAATAGAAAACAAATACAGGTGTGGCTTTACTCTATTTTATTGCTTTGTTTAGCAATTGTCTTAGTGGGGGGCGCTACTCGTTTGACGGGATCAGGATTATCGATAACGGAATGGAAGCCAATACATGGCGTTATTCCACCGATTGGTGTGGATCAATGGCAAGAGGAATTTTTAAAATATCAACAGATAGCACAGTATAAGCTGCTTAATCCTGATATGACTTTAAGTGCTTTTAAGGTCATTTTTTGGTGGGAGTGGGCGCATCGTGTTCTTGGGCGTCTTGTTGGTCTTGTCGCTTTATTGGGGCTCATTTGGTTTTGGGCAACTAAACGTGTTGAAAAAAATATCTTACTCCCGATTATTGTTGTGCCTATTCTTATCGCCTTTCAAGGCTTTATTGGTTGGTGGATGGTTGCTTCAGGGATTGGACAAAGTAATTTAACAAGTGTGAGCCAATATCGTTTGGCATTTCATCTTATAACGGCATGTTTTGTGATTATTTTTGTTACTTATTTATCTCGAGGGCTTGCAGAATATTCAGAAAAACCAGCAAATAAAAAGGTGCAATATTTTGCGGCATGGCTCGTTATTCTCGTCTTGATAGAGATTTATTGGGGTGCTTTGGTTGCAGGGCTTCATGCTGGAAAAGTCTATAATACATGGCCCCTTATGGATGGTCAGATTATTCCTGATGGATTGTTACAGCATCGTCCTGTTTGGCTCAATTTATTCGAAAATCCCTTAACGGTTCAGTTTATTCATAGATTTTTTGCTTATTTTTTATTGTTTGCCTCGGCTATTCATGCTTTCTATGTACAAAAAAATGTTCCCCGTTCAACCCACTCTCGTCGTGCATTTCTTATCTGTGTTATGATTATTATCCAAGCACTTTTAGGTATTTTGACACTATTACATGAGGTTCCGATAAGTTTGGGGCTCATTCATCAAAGTATGGCATTAGTTGTGTTGTGTTTTGTTGTTGCGCATTGGCGAGCAACAAAAGGGGCATATTGTGCTGTTGAATAAAAGCTTGTATCTAGGTGGAGTTTAGTTGCTTGAAAGCATTAAATCAAGGTTTTGGACAGCAGCAGCTGATGCGCCTTTTCCTAAATTATCGAATATGGCGCTGAGATTAAAAATGCCTTCACGATCATTTCCAAATACGAACAGTTTCATACCATCTTTATTGGCTAAACATTCTGGATTAAGTCTTTGAAGTGAAGCAGTTTCTTCTTGTGATGCAACTAAAATGGTATTTTGTCCATCGTAATGGTTTGCGAGAATTTCGCGCAAATCAGAACAGTTTGCTGATTTTGTGAATAAATGGCGATGCAGAGGAAGATTCACAATCATTCCCTGAGGGAAACGACCCACACTTGGTATAAAAACTGGGGTTTGATTGATTTGTCCATAGATCTTGATTTCTGGCACATGTTTGTGTTCAAGATTAAGACCATAGATAAAATAATTTTCCTGAATATTTTTTTGAGATTGATTTTCCATTTGTAAAATCAACTGTTTTCCACCTCCGGTATAGCCGGAGATTGCATTAATCGAGATGGGATAATAGGCGTCTAGCAGTCCTGCTTCACGGAGTGGGCGAATCAAACTAATGGCACCGGTAGGATAGCATCCGGGATTGGTTACATAATGTGCTGTTTGGATGCGCTTTCTTTGTCCTGCTGTCATTTCAGGAAATCCGTAAACCCAGTCTGGTGCAACACGGTGGGCTGTCGAGCTATCAATAATCCTAATGTTTTTATTTTTTTTAAGCCAATGAACTGTTTCGCGAGCAGCATCATCTGGAAGACACAAAATAGCAATATCAGCTTGATTAAGATAGTCTTGTCGCAGATGAACATTATGGCGATCTTTATGAGAAAGAGAGAGTAGTTTTAAATCTGTACGCCTTTCTAAGCGTTTTTGTATTTGTAGTCCGGTTGTGCCGTGTTCACCATCAATAAAAACTTTGGTTAGCATTCTTATTTGCCTTCGTATTAACTTTTCCTACTATATTCAGCTTTTCAAAATATAAATTATTTTTAATCATTAAATTATTGAATTTCTTTAGATTATAGATTTTTTTTGAAAAAGGTGTAAATAAATTAAGAGTGTAAAAGAAGAAATGTAATCTTATTTTTTACCATTCTTGAGAGGAAAGTTTTTCGCTGTTTTTATAACAAAGAATAAGATAAATATTTTCCTCATTATTTTTGAGTGGAAGTAGTTTAAAATGTTTGGTTTGCATGGTTTGCTGTGTTATCGTTCAGTGACTTTATTTTTTTATGTTAGGAATGTGTTTTATGACTCAGCAAGAAAATGACGCACAAAAGCGCTTTTTTAATGATAATTTACAAACTGTTGATGGTGCAATTTTTGACGCAATTAGAGGGGAGTTTGAGCGTCAACAACGTGAAATTGAGCTGATTGCTTCAGAGAATATTGTTTCAAGAGCGGTTCTTGAAGCGCAGGGGTCTGTGTTAACCAATAAATATGCAGAAGGTTATCCAAGAAAGCGCTACTATGGTGGGTGTCAATTTGTTGATGTCGTTGAAGATTTAGCTATTGAAAGGGCAAAACAGCTTTTCGGTGCTGCGTTTGCGAATGTACAGCCTAATTCTGGTAGCCAAATGAATCAAGCTGTCTTTTTAGCTTTACTTCAGCCTGGTGATATATTTATGGGATTAGATTTAAATGCTGGTGGTCACCTTACGCATGGTTCATCTGTTAATATGTCAGGAAAATGGTTTAATGTTGTTTCCTATGGTGTCCGTAAAGAAGATCAGATTATTGATATGGATGAAGTTGAGCAGCTTGCAAAAGAACGTAAGCCAAAACTTATTATAGCAGGGGGATCATCTTATCCACGGCTATGGGATTGGGAAAGATTCCGTGAAATTGCAGATGAAATCGGTGCTCATCTACTCGTTGATATGTCTCATATTGCTGGTCTTGTTGCTGGCGGCGTGCATCCTTCACCTGTTCCACATGCGCATATTGTAACGACAACAACACATAAATCGCTTCGAGGTCCTCGGGGTGGTTTGATATTGACAAATGATGAGGCTTTATCCAAAAAAATTAATTCTGCTATTTTTCCTGGTCTTCAAGGGGGGCCTTTAATGCATGTGATTGCCGCAAAGGCTGTTGCATTTGAGGAGGCTTTGCGTCCCTCTTTCAAGAGTTACAGTGCGAATGTTGTTGCTAATGCGAAAACTTTAGCGAAAACATTACAGAGTAATGGTTTTGATATTGTTTCTGGCGGTACAGATAATCATTTATTGTTGATTGATTTACGTTCCAAAAATTTAACAGGAAATCGCGCCGAATTGGCTTTAGGACGCGCTCATATTACCTGCAATAAAAATGCTATCCCTTTTGATCCTGAAACACCATCTATAACATCGGGAATTCGTTTGGGGTCACCTGCTGCCACAACGCGTGGTTTTTCAGAAAAAGAATTTATTCAAGTTGGTCATTTGATTTCAGAAGTTCTTGATGGTCTTCGGGATGCAAAAAGTGATGAAGATAATCATGCTGTTGAAATAGCTGTTAAGAAAAAGGTGGAAGATATAACGAATCAATTTCCTCTTTACTCTTATCTTAGCACTTGTTAAGGATGCAAAAGAGATGCGCTGTCCTTACTGCCAATATGAGGATACACAGGTTAAAGACTCGCGTCCAGCAGAAGAGGGGGCAGTGATTCGCCGCCGCCGTGTGTGTTCCGTTTGTGGTGGTCGCTTTACAACTTTTGAACGTGTTCAGTTGCGTGAGCTCTTGGTTGCTAAAAAAAGTGGACGATGTGAACCCTTCGATCGTGATAAGTTAATGCGATCAGTTGATGTGGCTGTACGTAAGCGCAATATTGATCCTGATCATATTGAACGAGCAATTTCTGGCATTGTACGCCAGCTTGAAAGTTTGGGAGAACCAGAGATTTCTTCAGAAAAAATTGGGCATCTTGTGATGGAAGCATTGAAAAGAATTGATGATATTGCTTATATTCGTTTTGCTTCTGTGTATCGAGATTTTCGTAATGCAAGCGATTTTCACGATGTTATAGATGAATTGTCAAAGGGTATCGCGGATACAGAATCTCGTTTTGATGAATAAAAAAGTGCAAGATGAACGGTTTATGGCTGCAGCTATTCGTTTAGCAGAACGTCATGTCGGTCTTACAGGTGGGAATCCTTCTGTTGGTACGTTAATTGTGCAAAACGATAATGGTGCGGGGGCTTTTATTGTTGGCTATGGCGTAACAGCTATTCATGGGAGTCCTCATGCAGAAGTGCAAGCTTTACACATGGCAGGTTCTCTGGCTCAAGGAGCGACTGCTTATGTTACTTTAGAACCTTGTGCGCATTATGGAAAAACTTCGCCGTGTGTGAATGCACTTATTGATTCAGGTGTTTCTCGAGTTGTTGTTGCGCTGACTGATTGTGACAAGCGTGTTGATGGTCATGGTATTGCTCTTTTGCGAGCGGCGGGTATTGAAGTGGTTGAAGGCATTTTAGCTGAAGAGGCTTTTGAATCCTTATGGACGCATTGGTGCATAAGGAAGATACAACGCTGTGCGGTCACTTTTAAAATGGCAATTTCTGCCGATAATGGTGTTGGAAAAAGAGAGAAGGGCAGCGTAAAAATTAGTGGAACACTTTCTCATGCCCATACGCATATTCTACGTGCTCAAAATAATGCTATCCTTGTTGGTATTGGTACTATATTAGCAGATGATCCACAACTCAATTGCCGTTTGCCAGGGATGGAGATGCGTTCACCAATTCGTATTATTTTGGATGCAGATTTATCTATCCCCCTTGATGCAAAAGTTGTCCAAACAGCCATAAAAATTCCTACATGGGTTATTTGTGATGTGGATCTTTCAAAGAAAAGCAAAAAAAATGCATTGGAGCAATATGGTGTGTCTGTTTATTCGGTCGAGATGAACAATGGTTGTGTAGAACCCTTTGCTCTTTTACAGATGCTTTATAAACATGGGATTAATAGTGTTTTATTGGAAGGGGGTGTCAAGACAGGGGAAAAATTTTTGAATGCTGGTTGTGTTGATCATTTGATATGTTTTCATACTCCCATTGTTTTAGGCAAAAATCGTATTGAAGCCCCTCATTTTGGAAATTATCTCTCGCAGTTTCATGAGATTGAGACAAGAATGTTTGGAAATGACCGTTTTTATAAGTGGAGACGTAAGACATTATGTTCACAGGAATTATAACGGATATTGGTTGTGTTGAAGATGTTCAACCTTTAAAGCAGGGGATGCGTTTAAAGATTTCTACCCGCTATGCTATAGAAAGCTTAGCAATTGGCGCATCAATTGCTTGTTCAGGAATTTGTCTGACAATTGTAGAACGAGGATTAAAACAAGAAGATTCTAATTGGTTTGTTGTCGAAGCGTGGGAAGAAACATTACGTTTAACGAATCTTGCACAATGGATAAAAGGAACTTTTGTTAATTTGGAACGTTCGCTTCGATTGGGTGATGAAATGGGAGGACATTTGGTTTCTGGTCATATTGATGGTTTGGCTGAAATCATTGATCAAAAAAATGAAGGGGATGCAATTCGTTTTTATTTAAAAGTTTCAAGACAATTTATGCCTTTCATTGTTAATAAGGGATCTATTGCACTTAATGGGACATCTTTAACTGTTAATGGTGTTGAGGATTGCGTTTTTGATGTTCTTATTATTCGCCATACACTCGAAATGACAACGTGGGGACAAGCTAAAATTGGAGATCGGGTCAATTTGGAAATTGATCAACTTGCTCGTTATGCTGCAAAATTTTTTGCTTTAAAAAGAGAAGATGAATAAACCAACACTCTATTGATCGTTTTCAGAATTTTATGCTTTATAACCTTAATTTTTTTGATTCGTTTTTTATGGAATTCCATTATGATGAAAGAGATACGTAAAAATCCTCACGTATTGATTGTTGAAGCACGTTTTTATGAGGGGATTTCTGATGCGCTTTTGAGAGGTGCAGTGAATACTTTGCAAAAATCTGAAGCAAGTTATGATGTTGTAACGGTTCCTGGAGCATTAGAAATACCAAGTGCAATAGCTTTTGCTGAACAAAACAAGACATCGTATGATGGTTATGTTGCTCTTGGTTGTGTTATTCGGGGTGAAACATATCACTTTGAAATTGTTGCTAATGATTCTTGTCGTGCATTGATGGATTTAACTGTTCATCAGCATTTGGCTATTGGAAATGGTATTTTGACTGTTGAAAACGAAGAACAAGCATGGGTGCGTGCAAAACTAGATGATAAAAATAAAGGTGGTTTTGCGGCTGAAGCTGCTTTATGTATGATCGCTCTAAAAAAGAGATTTGGAGATAATCGTTAAATATGGCTGATATAAAAAGCAGACATTTTCCGCGTTCAGCCAATAAACGTGGAGCAGCAAGACTCGCTGCAGTTCAAGCACTCTATCAAATGGATATCGTGGGTTCGGGGGTGATGGAAACGGCAGCTGAGTATGAGGCTTATCGTTTGGGAAAAGATATTGATGGAGAGCAGTATCTTGACGCTGATTTTCAATGGTTTTTGGCGATTATAACGGGTGTTGTAAAAGATCAAAAGCAGCTTGATCCTCTGCTTCATCAACAGCTTTCAGCAGAGTGGTCTCTTTCACGTCTTGATTCTATATTGCGAGCAATTTTACGAGCAGGTTTATGGGAGTTGATCAACCGTAAAGATGTTCCCGTTGCGGTTGTCATGAATGAATATGTTGACATAGCAAAGGCGTTTTTTGAAGGTGATGAGCCAAAACTTGTTAATGCAGTTCTCGACAGTATGGCAAAAAAAGTCCGCCTCTAAGAGCGACAAATCCCCTTATTATAGGTCTGATATTATCAGACCTATAATATTGAAATGGTGTGTAGACTATATGATTTAGTTATGGGATGGCAAATTTGCAGGGCCTTTTATAATTTGAATTAAGAAAGGATGCTCTTTTGTTACAGTTGGTGTTGTTTGTGTAATAAAATCAAACACTTGACCGTCTTGTAATCCGTAATTTGCAACTTTTGCAACCTGATTATTTTTATTGAAGTAAATGGCTAAAACTTTGCGATCAATAATCTTTGTTTTCATAAACTGCATCCCACGATAGCGTGTCTGTGAGATGTAATAAAAAACTTCATTGTCATATTTTGTTTTTAATGAAGGGGTCCCTAAAGTTAAAAGAACCTGCTCTTGACTGGAGCCAATAGAAATAGAGCTTAAAGCATTTTTATCAAGAACATAGCCCTCTCTATAAATTTGGCTCGAACCTGAAGAATCAAGAAGACTACATCCCGCAAGCATTCCTATGCTTGCTATTGATAGACCAATTAATAATTTACGTTTGATTAAGGTTATTATGTGAGGCATTTGAAACAATGATATCTCCTTTTTATACTGAGATGTAGGACAAGAAGGCAACCTCAAGTTTTTTCTAATTTTAACTTAATCTACCGTAGCTTACACTGAGTTTCCCTGTTATAAAGCAAATTATGCCATATAGAATTTCTTTAGAAAAGAAAAAAATGCATAAATACTTGAGATAAATAAAAACACAGTGCTTTATGCGTTTTTATGTTTGGGAGTTGTCAATGAATGTTCAAAATGTTCCTCAAATGACATTTGCTTTGGCTTATCCAATATCCGTACGTTCTCTACCTGCTAAAGGTATAAGGGTTCATCTTTGTGCAAATAAAAAAGAATGTACACATTTAGCCCAGAACCATAATTTAATTGAAGTAAAATCTTGTGAGGGAAAATTCCATATTTTCCCGTGGAAAAAACGCGGAGTGCGTATAAAAGGTCTGTTGCAAGCGCGTATACTACAGTTATGTGTTGTTACATTAGAACCATTAGAAAATATCCTTTGTGAAAATATTGAGGTTGTTTTTGTTCCTGAAGATTCAAATTTGATGAAGCCCAAAATATCAGAGGATACAGGAGAATTGTTTTTAGATGTGGAGGGGCTTGATACTCCTGAAGTATTTTATGATGATAAAATTGATATTGGTGCAATCATGGAAGAGTTTTTTGAGTTGTCTATTAATCATTATCCACGTAAAGAAGGGATAAAGATGAATATGGTTGAAAATTTAGAAGAAGCAGAGCAAAAATTTTCGCCATTTTCTGTTTTGAAAAATTGGAAGTGATTGTAAAAACATACAAAAAATATCTATTGTATGCTAAACGGTATTTTCTGCGGAGCGATTTTTGCAAGATGTGCTGTGTGAGTGTTCAGGAGCCAAAAATCATAATATGTATTTGATGTAAATGAAAAGATGTGGGATATGCAAGCGTGATTAGAATTTCTGTGGATGTCATGGGCGGTGATTACGGTCCAGAAGCAGCTATTGCAGGAGCAGCAATTGTACAAAAATATTTATCAAATATTTATTTTCTGTTTTATGGAGTAGAGGAGGCCGTTCGTCCGGTTTTAAAAAAATATCCCAGTTTGGATTCTGTATCGCGCTTTTTCCCTACAGAAAGTTATACACGCATGGATGAAAAGCCAAGCCAAGCACTTCGTAATGGGCGTGGTAAATCATCAATGTGGTACGCCATTGAAGCGGTAAAAAATGGTGAAGCTGATGCTTGCATTTCTGCTGGGAATACGGGTGCGCTCATGGCCATGTCTTATTTTTGTTTGAAAATGCTTGCAGAGGCTGAACGTCCTGGTATTGCGGGTATCTGGCCAACACTGCGTAGTGAGAGTATCGTTTTAGATATTGGAGCAACAATAGGTGCTTCGGCTAGTCAGTTGGTTGATTTGGCGGTTATGGGAGCGGGTATGTTTCGCGCTTTATATCACACTGAAAGGCCAAGTGTTGGGCTTTTAAATGTGGGGGTGGAAGAGGTCAAAGGACTTTATGAAATAAAAAAAGCAGGAATGATATTGCGTGAAGTGCAATTAGAAGGATTGGAATATAAAGGATTTGTTGAGGGCAATGACATTGGAAAAGGAACAGTCGATGTTGTTGTGACAGAGGGGTTTTCTGGTAATATTGCTTTAAAAACCGCAGAAGGAACCGCGCGACAGATAGGAGAGATTTTAAACTCTGCACTGCGCAGTTCTTTTTTAACATCTCTTGGTTATTTTTTGTCGCGGAGTGCTTTTCGTACACTAAAACATAAAATGGATCCCGATAGGGTGAATGGAGGAGTGCTTTTAGGTTTGAATGGTGTTGTTATAAAAAGCCATGGCAGTGCTAATGCTAATGGTTTTGCTTCTGCTATCCGCGTTGGTTATGAAATGGTTAGTAATGGACTTTTACAAAAAATAACGGCTGATTTACGGCGGTTTCATGAGAATAAAGAAACACTTTTTGATCAAGAGGATGAAGCGGTGATGAATGGAGAGTCCTTATGATAAGCTCTTATAATAGAAATGAAAAATTTGAAGAAAAGGTAAGAGCTGAATGATTCGGTCAATTATACGTGGTGTAGGAAGTGCTTTGCCGAAAAAAAGTTTATCAAATGATGAGATTGCAAAGTTTGTTGAAACGTCAGATTCATGGATTGTTCAGCGTACAGGAATACGCCAACGTTATATTGCCAGTGAAAATGAAACAACTGTTTCTTTAGGAGTTGAGGCTGCGCAAGCCGCCCTTATAAATGCTGGTTTAACAATAAAAGACATCGATTGTATTATTTTAGCAACGTCTACTCCGAATCGTACTTTTCCTGCTTCTGCTGTTGAAATTCAAAGCGCTTTGGGAATGAGCCATGGATTTGCTTTTGATATTCAAGCTGTTTGCTCTGGTTTTATTTTTGCTTTAACAACAGGAGATTCTTATTTACGGTGTGGAGGGGCTAAAAGAATTTTAGTTATTGGGTCCGATACATTTTCTCGAATTTTAGATTGGGAAGATCGTACGACATGTGTTTTATTTGGTGATGGTGCGGGTGCCGTTATTTTAGAAGCTCAAGAAATTGAAGGGGAGATTGCTTTTGAGCGTGGTATATTGTCTGCGAAACTGCGCTCTAATGGTGCTTATATAAATAAGCTATATGTTGATGGTGGACCTTCAACAACACAAACGACAGGCTATTTGCGTATGGAAGGACGAGAAGTTTTTAAATATGCTGTTGGTATGATAACGGATGTGGTTGATGATTGTTTTGCAGCTGCAGGTATGGATTCTTCACAACTAGATTGGTTTGTACCTCATCAGGCTAATAAGCGCATTATTGAAGCATCTGCTAAAAAGTTGGGAATTTCACTAGATAAAGTTGTGATTACCGTTGATCAACATGGTAATACGTCTGCCGCATCAGTTCCGTTGGCTTTAACAACAGCGGTTTGCGATGGGAAAATAAAAGAAGGAGATCTTATCATGTTAGAAGCCATGGGAGGTGGATTTACATGGGGAGCAATTCTTATTCGTTGGTGAATTATGGCTACTTGACCATATTTCAAGAAAACGTATAAGTCATTTTGTAATTTTTAATATTTTAATAGGTGGTTATAATGACAAGTAAGACAGTAACGCGTGCAGATTTAGCGAGCGTAGTTTGTAAAAGAGTGGGCTTGTCACATACTGAATCAGCAGCTTTAGTCGAATTGGTTTTGGATGAGATTTGCAACTCACTTGTAAGAGGTGAAGCGGTTAAATTATCTTCTTTTGCAACTTTTCAGGTTCGCAGTAAAAATGAACGTGTTGGACGAAATCCAAAAACAGGTGTTGAAGCACCTATCCCGCCGCGACGTGTTGTGACGTTTAAGGCTGCCAATGTCCTTAAACAGAGAATTTTAGATTCGCATCGTGCAAGACAGAAAAAATGATATCTCATAAATAAATGCCATGGTATGTTTGGTATTTGTTAAAAAAATGTATAAAATAAAGGTCTTTGTTTTTTAGAAAAAGACTGTTCAGTAAGTCGTCAATGATGGTCTTATTTTTGACTAATCTTGTTGAGAAATTGAGACAGAATGAGTCATTGTAAAGTATTTTATTTTGTTTTAAATAAGGTGTTGCAAAATGGATAAAAGCTCTGATGCTTTTCGCACAATTAGCGAAGTAGCGGAGTTGTTGGAGCTTCCGCAGCATGTCTTAAGATTCTGGGAAACACGTTTTAGGCAGATTAAACCAATGAAACGTGGGGGAGGAAGGCGCTATTATCGCCCAGTCGATGTGGATTTGCTCAATGGTATTAAGCAGTTACTGTATGATCAGGGTTATACGATAAAAGGTGTGCAACGCCTTTTGAAAGAAAATGGTGTTGCTTTTGTGACGGCATTGGGTAATGGTGATCTGGATGCTATGAATGTGGTCATAGAAAAGAAACATGCAGGACAAACTTCTGAAAATGCTAATAATAAGCCTAAGAAATCTTCTTTTGGGCTTTTGAGTTTCATGAGGAATGAAGGGGAAACATCTGTCGGTTCTGTGAATCTTTACAAAGATAAAACTGATAAAGCATTGTTACAAGAAATCCTGTTTGAGCTCATTGAATGTAAGCGTGTTCTTGATAGAGCACGATAATAATATTTTTTATTTTATATGTGTTTCTTTTTTAGCAAAACATGTGTTTTAAAATTGTTTTACAAATCAATATTTAACGTCTAGCGTGGCAATGTATTTCGTAGATATTTAGACGTTTTATAGGGGTGCTCAGAGTTTTATACGTTCAACGAGTAGTAATGTATCGTATGGTATGTTTAACGAGTTTTTTATAAGAGTTTTTCATTTGGTAAAACATGAAGAAGAGAAAGAATAAACGCTGAGTTTTGCCATTTTTTTTGATTTGGCTTTATAAAAATTAAGGCAATATCTCATCAGTGTAGATTGTGGGATGTAGAATGCCATTAGCTTACTAATTCATGTGCTTGTTTTAAAGAGATGTTTCTTAAGGCTTCTTAAGCTTATTTTACCATAATGCCTCGTGAATGATTAATGGTAAACTCGTTGAGTACCCGCTATTTTTATACTTATGAAGGAGCAAGTCGGCATCATCATTATAGTTATAGCCTGTTCTCAATGACTGCAACAATCCTTAGCATTTTTTTAGGCGGTTCATTGTGGGCACTTTAAAAATCTTTTCTCAATTATTTTATCCACAGATTCATTCCGCTTGTTTCGTGCAAGCAAATGATTTTGATCGATTCAACATAAATATATTTAAAATGATAGAAGCCTATGATATTCGAAACCTTATTTAAGATGAACAATGATATATTATTATAAATCAATATCTTATCTTTTTTATAAGGGCTTATCTTACGAATAAGACACATCATTGTTCAGGTAACTTTACATATTTTTTATTAATAAATATAATCTTGTTTTCAGCCTTCTTGCTTGATGTTACTATAATTATCGTAATGATCTATCCGTGATAATAGCAGTATCTTTTCATTATAAAGGTAAAAGATTAATGTTATTATTAATATTCAATTGTCTATAATTTTTGCATTTAAACAGCTCATAGCTTACATTCAACTTTTTTACCAATCCACCTTGTAGAGAGAGCACGTTATTCTTTCTGGTGATAGCTAATCATGTATGTCCCCCTAAATACTACAGTATCAAATCGTTTGATCTTATATAAAAATTGATGATTTATAGTGAAAAATTAATATTTTACCATTTTCTGTGATGTTATGCATTTATTATACGCTGTAAATCTGGAGGTGTTGCCTCATTTGAGAGTTGCTTAATCACATCTTCTACAGATAAAGAGGTTTGATTCGTACTTCCTAAGCGGCGCATATTTACGCTGTTTGTTTCAGCTTCACGTTTGCCGCATACCAAAATTACGGGGACTTTTTGTAAAGAATGTTCTCGTATTTTATAGTTAATTTTTTCATTGCGGAGATCTGTTGTTGCAGAAAGCCCAACAGCTTTAAGTTTTGCTGTTATTTTTTGGGCATATTCATTTGCTTCGGATGTAATTGTTGCAACAACAATTTGTTCAGGAGCAAGCCAAAGTGGCATATGTCCAGCAAAATTTTCGATTAATATACCAAGAAAACGCTCCATAGATCCCAAAATAGCACGGTGGATCATAACAGGTTGACGTTTTTCTGAATCTTTATCAATATAGAATGCACCAAAACGTTCAGGGAGATTAAAGTCTATTTGTGTTGTTCCACATTGCCATTCACGACCGATAGCATCCTTTAATGTATATTCAAATTTTGGACCATAAAATGCTCCTTCACCTGGAAGGATGCTTGTTTTGATTTGTCCTGCAAATTTTGTTTCAATCGTTTTAAGGACAGATTCCATGATACTTTCTGCATGATCCCATAATGCATCAGATCCAACTCGTTTTTCTGGACGTGTTGAAAGCTTAAGACTAATTTCTTTAAAACCAAAATCAGCATAAGTTGATAAAATAAGATCATTAATACTGAGACATTCATCGGCTAATTGTTCATCAGTACAAAAAATATGTGCATCATCTTGTGTAAAACCACGCACACGCATAAGACCATGTAAAGAGCCTGAAGGCTCATAACGATGAACAAGTCCAAATTCAGCAAGTCTAATAGGCAAATCACGATAAGATTTTAAACCATGTTTAAAAATTTGCACATGACCAGGGCAATTCATTGGTTTAAGGGCATAAACATTCCCATGATCTGAATCTTCTGCTGCTGAAATTACTTTGAACATATTCTCCTTATACCAACCCCAATGGCCAGATATTTCCCAGAGTGATCTATCGAGAACTTGTGGAGCATTAACTTCAGCATATTGATGATCATCAAGGCGTCTACGCATATAGCTGATCAAATTTTGGAACATTTTCCAACCTTTTTTGTGCCAAAAAATCATTCCTGGCCCTTCTTCTTGAAAATGAAATAAGTCCATTTCACGTCCCAAGCGGCGATGATCACGTTTTTCAGCTTCTTCTAGCATATGGAGATAGGCTTTTAAGTCATTTTCATTTGCAAATGCTGTTCCATAAATTCTTGTGAGCATTGGATTATTGGCATCGCCACGCCAATAAGCTCCTGCAACTTTCATTAATTTGAAAGCATTCCCAATTTGCCCTGTAGATTGCATATGTGGTCCGCGGCAAAGATCAAACCATTCCCCTTGATAATAAACTTTTAAATCTTGATTTTCAGGAATGCTATCAATAAGTTCAACTTTATAAAATTCCTTTTTCTCAGAAAAAACTCTTCTCGCTTTTTCACGAGACCAAATTTCTTTTCTAAAAGGTTTATTGCGTTGGATAATTTCACGCATTTTCTTTTCAATGACGGTGAGATCATCTAATGTAAAAGGTTGTTGGCGAGCAAAATCATAATAGAATCCATTCTCAATAACAGGACCTATTGTTACTTGCGTTTCAGGAAAGAGCTCTTGCACTGCTTCAGCAAGGACATGAGCGCAATCATGCCTTATGAGCTCAAGAGCGCGTGAATCTTCTCGGGTAATAATCTCTACTTGACCAGATTGTCCCAATGGATCCGATAAGTCCCGCATGATACCATCAAGACTATAGGCGACTGCTTTTTTTGCAAGTGATTTAGAAATGGATTCTGCCAATTCCAAGCCTGTCATTTCAGCGGGGTAATTACGTTTTGAACCATTGGGAAAAAAAAGAGAAATAGAGCAAGACATAAAAACACCCTTTTAATCCAATTCCGCTAACGATTGCGGATGGTTTTGTGAAAATTGAGTAAAAAGCTTATAGACTGATTTTTTTATCAATACATATGAAAAAAGGAAAGGATTATTTGTTGTGTTTGTCAGAAATTTTCCAATAACGCCAAGGTTTATAAAAACAGCAAGAATTTCCAAGCGATGGAGGGACTGGATCAAAGCCATCTGTTCCAAAGGGCCCACAACGCATGATACGAAAGAGTCCCATCCATGCACCAGCCCAAAGCCCATGGCGTGCAATCGCTTCATATGTATATTCTGAACAAGTCGGGGCGTGGCGACATTGATTGCCTATAAGACTCGAAAGTGTTATTTGATAGAAACGTATTAAGAAAATACCCAATAATCGTCCGGGTGTTTTTTGCCAAGTGCCTGTGTAATTTCGAGTCAATTTTTTTTGTTTAGATTGTGATTTGAACATTTATTTTTCTTCAATTTTTTGAATGCAGTCTATCGTTGCATCAAAGGGTAGTAGTGTTGCTGCATGGCGCACTTTATAGTCTTTAATGGGCTGTAAGCAAGAAAAATCCTCAAATGGAGCTTGAGGAGAAGGACCATTTTGCGTTAGCATTTGGTAGATAACTTCACGCAATATTTTAAGATCTTGTGTTGTTTGTCCGATGATATGAGATGCTAAAAGTGAAGCCGAAGCTTGCCCTAGCACACATGCATGTATTTCGTGGGCAAAATCCGTGATAATACCATTTTCCACTTTTAAATCTACAGTGATTGTCGAACCACAAAGCTGTGCATGTTTTCTTGATGTTGCATCAGGATTATTAAGACGCCCAATTTTGCTTATATGTGCAGCATATTTAAGTATTTTATCATTATAGATATTATCAATCATGCGCTATTGCCTGAAATTTTGAGAGTCGTGATTGTTTAAACTTTTAATTCGCTTATATAGAGATTATACAAAATGAGATAGGTATGGAGCAAATGCTTTGTATAGAGTAAACTTGGAGTTTTTGAATGCGTAATGTTGTTAAAGAAGACGCAAATTTATCTGAAGAAAAGCGTCCGAGTATTGAAGAGGTGGAAGAAGCGATTCGTACATTACTCTTATGGATAGGGGAAAATCCAAATAGAGAAGGGCTTTTAGATACTCCAAAACGTATAGCCAAGGCATATCGCGAGCTTTTCAATGGTTATAGTCAATCGGTTAAAGAAACCTTAGGTACAGTTTTTGAAGAGGTTTCGGGATACAATGAAGCCGTAATCGTAAAGAATATACCTTTTTATTCACATTGTGAGCATCATATGATCCCAATTATTGGGAAAGCACATATAGCATATCTTCCTAATGCAAAAATTGTTGGTCTTTCAAAAATTGTACGTGTTGTAGATATTTTTTCTCGTCGTTTACAAACTCAAGAAGCTATGACAGCGCAAGTGGCTCACGCGTTAAAAACGTATCTGAAGCCTCATGGTGTCGCAGTATTGATTGAGGCTGAGCACATGTGTATGGCTATGAGAGGAATCCAAAAACAAGGCTCTACAACAATTACAAAAAACTTTCATGGTTATTATGAAAAAGATCAAGCGGCACAAGCACATTTTATGATGATGGTTCAAAGGTCATAGTAGAGCCCATATTTCTCGTAATCTCTATTAAGTTATAAGTCGTCTGAATAAAATAAATTATGAGAAAAAGAAAATTGGCTTGTACCTTTCTTGATGATTTGTTAAAGGCTTAAAACCAAGTTTTTTTCTTTACACGTGCGGTCGTGGCGGAATTGGTAGACGCGCAGCGTTGAGGTCGCTGTGGGGCAACCCGTGGAAGTTCGAGTCTTCTCGACCGCACCAGTTAGTAGTGAGTCTCTCTGTAATGAGATGAAATTATGTAGAGAGAGGGGATTTATATGCATTATAGAAAAATCTTTTTTGTATGTTATTTGTTGGTGTGTTGCCAATAATGTTTCGTTTTTTATTACTTTATCTGTGCATTTGAAATGTTATATTTTTATAGGGTGGGGTGAATTTGCAGTGAGAAGTATAATGGTTCTGAGATATTTAACACTTCTTATTTGTATTTCTTTATTGTCAGCATGTAGTAATTCACGTGCTGTACTTTGGCATGGAGTGCATGCAACTCCTTCTATGACTGCAGTAGAAAGGGAAGTTGAAGGAAAACCAGTTTCTCCAAAAGCCATCATTCCAGTGTATGTTGCAACAAGTCGTATGATGCAAAATAATTACGCTCAACCTTATGGTGCAGAGCGATCAAATAAAGTACATTATAATCGCGTTGACGTAGGAATTCCTCAGCAACATGTAAAGGGTGTTGTTGAAATAAATGCGTATAAACCTACACATGATAAGTATTTTGCAGCAGTAGCGTTGCAAAAATACGATAATAAAGAACAGTTTAAACAGCAGTTAAATGCTGCTTTAGCAAAAAAGCCAAAAGGAAAAAGAGAAATTTTTCTTTTTATCCATGGATATAATAATAATTTTGCAGATGGTACATTTCGTACAGCACAGTTTACACACGATTATTCTTTAAATGTTGTTGCTGTGCATTATTCTTGGCCTTCCGCTGGATCTGTTCCTCTTTATATTTATGATCGTGACAGTGCTAATTTTGCCCGTGACGGATTGATAGAGCTTTTAACACTTATTAGTGAAACCAATGCTGATCAGATTTCGGTTATTGCACATTCTATGGGCAATTTTGTTATAATGGAAGCATTTAGAACTTTAGCCTTACAGAAAAAATATAAGCCTATTCGTCGTATTACAAGTTTATTAATGGCTGCACCAGATATTGATGTTGATGTATTTGAGCGCCAACTTAATGATATAAAAAAACTTCCGCAGCCAACAGCTATTTTAGTATCCAGAGCGGATAAAGCTCTCGCGGTTTCAGGACGTCTTACGGGTGGACATCATCGTGTGGGCGATGGCTCAGATATTGAAATGTTGCGTAAAAATGGAATAGCTGTTCTTGATTTCTCTCATGTGGATGGGGGAGCGCACAATGTCTTTGCATCTTCGCCAACGTTGATGGCTCTTTCTCGAGAAGGTTCTTTGGCTTCCACAATTATGCAAGGTACAGAATTGTCACCTAGTCAAGCTCTTCTTGCTGATGGTAGTAGTGTGTTGGAGAAAACAACACATCTTATCCTTTATACACCTGTACGTTTTCTCTCTCCACGGATTCCACGTTGATAGGTGAAAAGAGAGAAGGGGCTCTATCGAATAATGCATTGGAGGTAATATTTTTTAGCACTTTCTTTAGAATGGTTTTGTAAAATGAAAAATAAATAGCGGGATGAATGTAAAAAACAGTCATTAGGTGAGTTTGTGATGATTGCACGGAAACGCTATATTAATACGCCTACAGTTGTTGATTATTTATCTCATTCCGCAATTAAGTTGTTAGACATTCATGCTATGCTTGTGAAGGTGAGAAAAGGTGATATGGGGGAAAAACCAAATTTATTGCGTCAAATTGATTCTACAAAAAAACAGTTAGATGAGATAAGCCATGCTCTTATTTTAGAATATCGTAAACGCCAAGAAAATGAGCGTTTTTTTAAACAAATTCTGTTATCCATTTCCGATCAGCTTTTTGCACTTAATAATGGTTTTAAAGAAACAGGACGTCTTTTTTTTCAAGAAGTTAGAATGCTTCAATCTCAGATGCAATGTTTATATGAGGGAAAGGAGAGGCTGCATTTGTTGAATAGCCAAGAATCTTTTTGCTCTCCATCAAAGATTGATGAAGTCATTAAACAATTACAAAAAGCACGAGAAAAGCTTATTCTTGAAAGCCCACATCTCTTTGAAAAAAGCACAAAAGCTAAACAATAAAAGTTCTTTAGTTGAGCAGATAGATAATTTAAATTTTACAGCAAAAAGCGCTATTAGATAGAAGGCTATAAGCTTTTAAAAGAAAAGGATTTTCTTTTAAAAATGAAACACATGTATTTTATAATCACACTCTTTATCGCATTAAAGCTTTAGAAGAGTTTAATACGGGTGGTAAAAATACGGAAGAAAGCCTTGCCTATCGCGCAGATTTTTCCTCACGCTTTTGTTATTTGATTGATCCCTTTGTACGGGTGGCAAATCGTGAGGGGGGTGTTAGTGTTAAACCCGCAAGTCCTTTTGCAGCAGCCATGTTTATCAAACGTGATAAGCAAAGGGGCGGTGTTTTTTGGTCTCCTTCCAACCAAGATGTGCATGGCATTTTAGGGACAGCACGCCCCATTAGCTATTTTGATGGCGAAATTGATCATGAGGCAAATCGCCTTAACCAAGCCGATATTGCGACCTTTATTCCAGCACGGCTTAGCCAAAATGCGCATTTAGGTAATTCTGTGGGAGAAGTAGCTTCCAATGGACGCATTTTATGGGGAAATCATACCACCTCCAGTGATCCACTCTGGCGCTTTGTCAATGTGGTGCGCACCCGTGCAGCATTGGAAAAAACGATCATCAACAATTTCCGCCCTTGGGCCAATGATGAAAACCTTACTGGTCAACATGTCATTGCTAT